>DATAYL010000311.1:0-2825 GCA_036272575.1 Bryobacteraceae bacterium
AGACTGGAACGATGCGACAGCCATAGCGGCGGCGCTCAAAGGTGTTGAGGGCGCGTTTGTTATGTTGCCGGCTGTATGGGCACCCTCGCCTGATTACAGAGAAGCAAAGGGCGTGATTGCGAACTATGTCGAGGCGCTGACTAAGGTAGTGCCCCCGCGGGTGGTAGCGCTCTCGTCGATGGGCGCGAATAGAACAAGCGGGGTGGGGATGATCACGGCCTTATCACTCTTGGAGCAAGGTTTTCGCAGCCTGACATCTCCGGTCGCATTTGTGCGCGCAGGCGGCTTTTTCGAAAACTTTCTTTTCGGCTTACAGGCCGCCCAAGGTGGAACACTACCGGTCTTCTACAATCCTACAAACCGAAAATCGACAATGGTCGCGTCAGACGACATCGGCGCAGAGGTGGCAACGCTTCTGACCGGGCCGGCGTGGTCAGGGCATCGCGTCACCGAGCTGGGTTCGATGGTAAGCGCGGATGAAGTGGCCGGACAATTGGGTGCAGTCCTGACACTCGACGTAAAAGCCTTCGCAGTCCCGCGTGCAGGGTGGGCGGAAGCGTTCGAGCAGTTTGGCATCCCGAAGGGCCACACTGGACCTGCCGAAGAAATGTTTGAGAGCGTTAACGCGGGATGGATGGACCTCGGAATCACCGGTACCGAGCACGTAGCGGGTACGACGTCCGCACGCGATGTGTTTGCGGCTGCACGGAACGCCGTCAAGGCGTAAGTCCGGGGCAAGCTGAATCAGCCCGGTTCCCTGGGAACTGCGGCGCTAACGTCAAGAAAGATCGAGGTCTTGTTTCGGGTGCAACGGGCGGAACCGGACGGCTGATCGTCCGGTTCCGCCCTGGCGAAGGGCCATTCCGTCGTGGCCCTGGTTCGCTCGAAGGCGAGCGCCGAGCTGCCGGGAGTACACATGATCGAGGGCGATGCTCGTGAGACGAGGGCACCCTCACCTGTTCTCTCGTGGTGAAGGGTGCAGAAAGCCCCTGGTTTGATGCACGACCCGGAGGCGTCCCGCCCATGCGGCGCGTTGATTCAGTCGCGTACAAGAGCCGACTTATTGCAGAGCGGTTTAAACCATTTAAACCGCAAGAAGAGGATCGCTTTTAATATGAAAGCTGAACACACAATAGATAAACCCGCGCGGGCAGGTCGAGCAACTCAAATAGCCGCGATGGTAATAACCGGCCTTGGCGCTTTCATCTGGGTGTACTTCGGAAGGGTTATATCTAATTCGCGATCCCGACGAATGGAGGATCTCCGCGGCCTAGTTTAGTACAGCGTCTAATCCGGCCATTGTCCGAAATCCGGACTTAACCGCCGCGACGCAAGAAACTGGCCTTCACCGAGCAGAATCGAAGGCATGCGCGCCATTTTTCGGACATGCCGACTTATACGGACATGTGGATTACGGAACGGACGCCGCGGCCAGGCGTCACTGGGTCCGCTTGAATAGCGCAGCCTTGTTAGGAATCTGGCTCTCAAGCTCCTGCTGAATGCTCCTTGACAGCCGTGCTGCCTCGGTCTCTTCGCCCGTGGTGAACTTCAGTCCCAGGACGAGCATTCCGATAGTGTTTCCCATCCGGTCATGGAGCGCTGTCAGGAAGCTACTCTCGATCACCACACCATTGATCACCGTAGACCGTGTTCCTCCCTTCATTTCCAAAACGGGGAAGCCGCGCTCCATGACATGCAGGTCCGTGGGACTGGATTTCTGCCCGATTTTCTCACGGGCAGTCGCAGCCACAATGGTCATGTCGGTCGCGCCCGGAGCTACGGCGTGCAGGCCGACGGCGAGAAGCGCAGGTTGGTGCTTGGTAAGGAGTTCGTCCACGAGCTTCTGTGCCATGATGCCGGTGGGAACCCGATCCTGCGCCCGAAGCGGATTATAACAGCTCAGTAGAAGGACTAAGGACAAAAATCCGATCGTATTCCTCATTAGCGATTCTCTTCTTCAATAGTGAGTTGTTTCCGAACGATCTCCTGACGCAGGCGACAGACGAGCCGCGGGCCGCTATCGGCGGGCTGGACTCAATCAACGTGACTCGGTAGAGATGATTGTTGGCTTGATTAATTCGGCCCCACGGCAACCCTACATTAGCAATGACAGGTGACATCGGAATGACGAAAAGTTGAACCGAGGGCTGAGTAGAGGTTAATCTCAGAAAGTCGCGGCGATGTGGCTATATCAAACTGAACACCGTCGGGCCGGCCAAGGAACGAACGACGTCATCGGAAACGACTGCCAGATCGGAACCGATAAGTCGGCTTCGCAACTGCAGTCTAGGGATCGCAGGCACATGGCCGTGTAACGCTAGAACTCTATCGGGAGGTGCCCCGGCAGATAGCGGTGACGGTGCGAGGAGGTGAATGCCGGGGCACGTTCGATAGAGGCGTTTCAAGTGAGCGGCTGGCGTGGCGTCCGGAATGCCGCTGGATTATGGGTTTTCAAATGCTGCTGTTCGAATCCGAGCCGGTGAAAACGCGCGTTGTAGGGTCGAATATCCCGGCGTGCCGGCGAAAACCGGACCATGGTGAGAGGAGTTGGAGTGAAAAATCGCTCGACAAAGGGACGGGAGAAGTCTTCGGCAGTACGCGGGCACACTTGTAGTGAGCACGCGTAGGCGCGTGTGGATGCTGCCAGGAGGACAGTAAGGTTAGGAGAGCTATCAAGAGCGCAGGCATGAGCAGTTCGTTCAGGATCGAATTGCGAAGCGGTGAGTCGTTCGACGATGCGCATCGGTCCCTGGCAACGAGGGCATCGCCATATGGTTGCCTCGCCATCAGCAATGGTCGGCATTGCCGGCGGCTGGCAGGCAAGA
>DATAYL010000312.1:0-49118 GCA_036272575.1 Bryobacteraceae bacterium
GTGTGCCCAGAACGAAAGGTCTTGGTCAGGGACTCGGCCCGGATCGCACTCTCTGCGCTCAACATGCCCCCTTTATTCCTAGCTTAGAACAGCTTGTGGAACTTTTACTCCCGTATTACAGATCGACACTTCGTTATCGAACTCTATATAAGATTCAACAAGGAAATGCTGATAGGGTACTGGTCGAAGTACCGAGAGACTCGTAAGACTACTTCACCACAATGTTAACCAGGCGGTCCGGCACGACCACGATCTTTACGACCTGCTTGCCATCGAGGAATGGCCTCGTTTTTTCATGGGCCAGCGCCAGTTTCTCTAATTCCGGCTTGGGCGCGCCGACTTTGACCCGCAAATGCCCGCGCAGTTTGCCGTTGACCTGAACGGGAATCTCGATCCCGTCTTCCTTCGCCAGTACCTCATCGAACGTCGGCCAGGACTGCTTGAGCACCGGACCGGAGTTGCCCAGCGCTTCCCACAGTTCCTGCGAAACGAATGGTGCGAACGGATGAAGCAGGAGCGTGAATTTTTCGCAGACCTCGTTCAACGACGCCGGCGAAAGCTTGGGTTCAAGAGCGTAAAGCTCGTTTAGCAGCTCCATGAGCGAGGCGATCGACGTGTTAAAGTGCCAGCGAGTGTCGAAGTCGCCGGTTATTTTACGGATGGTCTGGTGAAGCTTCCGCAGAGCTTGGCGGTCGGCCTCATTGGGCTCAGTATTGGCAGAAATTTTCTGGGCATGGCGCGTCACGAAGCGGAAAACCCGGCCGAGAAAGCGGTATTGGCCCTCGACGCTCGATTCGTTCCAATCCATGTCTTTCTCGGGCGGGACGGCGAACAGGGTGTACAAGCGGCAAGTATCGGCGCCGTATTTCTCCACCATCTCATCGGGATCGACAACATTGCCCTTGGATTTGGACATCGCGCTGCCGTCTTTCAGGACCATGCCCTGCGTGAACAGATTCCTGGCGGGCTCTGCGTTTTCGATTAGGCCGAGATCCCTCATGACTTTGGTCCAAAAGCGGGAGTAAATCAGGTGCAAGATGGCGTGGGTAATACCGCCAATATACTGATCGATCGGAAACCAGCGCGCGACCGTGGCAGGATCGAAGGGCGCGGCTTCGTTGTGCGGGTCACAGTAGCGATAAAAATACCAGGAAGAGTCAACGAAGGTGTCCATCGTGTCGGTCTCGCGTCGCGCTTCGCCGCCGCACTTTGGGCAGGTAACATTCACGAACGAAGCCACATTCTCGAGCGGCGATCGGCCCTGGCCGGTGATTTTGACGTCGTATGGCAGCTTTATGGGCAGATCTGCTTCAGGAACGGGCACAGCACCGCATCCCGGGCAATAGATGATCGGAATGGGCGTACCCCAATAGCGCTGTCGGGATATGCCCCAGTCTTTCAGGCGGTATGTGATCGAGGTCTTACCGAAGCCCTGGGCGGCGGCGTAGGCGGCCATCTTTTCGCGCGCCTCGGCGCTGGGTAGGCCCGACCACTCGCCCGATCGCTCCACGATTCCGTACTCGGTAAATGGTTGAGAAATGTGAGTGTCATCGGGCAGTTCGCCGTCTACGGGCCGAATTACCGAACGAATCGGGACGCCGTAATGGCGACAGAACTCGAAATCACGCTCATCATGGGCCGGTACCGCCATAATGGCGCCAGTACCATAGCTAAGAAGAACAAAGTTCCCAATCCAGATTGGAACTAAGGTATTAGTAAACGGGTGAACGGCGTAACGGCCAGTGAACAGGCCCAGCTTCTCGACGTTGCCAGGATCCTGCCGGGCGGTCGCATCGATCATTTCCGTGATCTTGAGCTGCTCCTCTTCCCCGGTCACGAGGGAGTTGATGAGAGGGTGCTCGGGCGCCAGGATGAGGCAGGTTGCGCCATAGATGGTGTCAATGCGGGTGGTGAACACGCGAATGCGATCGGACGAATTCTCGACCGCGAAATCCACCTCGGCGCCTTCCGAGCGGCCGATCCAGTTGCGCTGCATGGCGAGGACACGCTCGGGCCAGCCACCTTCGAGCTGACGCATGTCGTCCAGCAACTCCGTGGAGTAGGAGGTGGTTTTGAGGAACCACTGTGGCATGGCGCGCTGCTCGACGGGGGTCGTTTCATGACGCCAGCAGCAGCCATTGACAACCTGCTCATTGGCCAGAACGGTGCCACATTCTGGGCACCAGTTCAGCAGGGCTTCTTTCCGATAGGCCAAACCTCGCTCGTACATTTTCAGAAAGAACCACTGGTTCCAGCGATAGTATTCGGGTTCGCAGGTGGTAATTTCGCGGCTCCAATCGAGCGCAAAGCCGAGGCGCAGCATTTGCGCCTTCATGGCGCGGGTGTTGCTGATTGTCCAGTCGCGAGGATGAAGGCCACGTTTCAGGGCGGCATTTTCAGCGGGCAAACCGAAGGAATCCCAGCCCATTGGATGGAGCACGTTATAGCCGCGCATCCACATGTAGCGGGCAAGTGCATCCCCAATCGCATAATTCCGAACGTGGCCCATATGTAGCTTGCCGCTTGGATACGGCAGCATTTCGAGAACGTAATATTTAGGTTTCTCGGGTGAGTCCGCTATGTAGAGCGAAGGGTCGTCGGTCCACCTTTGGTGCCACTTAGGCTCGAACTCTTTTGGATCGAACGTTTTTTCGGGGATACCAGCTCCTTCAATGCCACTACGTTGCGCAGATCGTCGCCCGGTTCATCGACGGGCGTCTCGAGAATGAAGGCTTTCGCGCTTAAGGCCGGATGATTCAGGATGCGGCGAAACCCCTCTAATCCAATATAGCCAGCGCCGATATTGGCGTGGCGGTCCAGATGAGAGCCGAGCTTCATTTTTGTGTCATTGGTGTGGAAGACCGGTACATTGGCCAGGTTCAAAGTTTCTGCTGCGGCAGCGAGAAGAGCGTTCAAGCCGGCCGGCCGCGCGATGTCCCAGCCGGTAACATAGCAGTGGCAGGTATCGAGACAGAACCCAACCGGGATCTCTATGTACGGCGTTACCAGATCCCGGATGGTGGCTAATTCTCGCAACTGTCCGCCGAGCTGCGCGCCTGCACCGGCCGTATTTTCGAGCAGGATGGTGAGGCTTGCCGACGTTCGCAGCGCTTTTTCGAGGCCTCGCCAGGCGAGCGCAATAGCTTCAGCCACATTCAGTATGCCTTGCTCGGGTGTAAGGCCTTTATAGTTGCCGGGGTGAGCGACCAGGTAATCGGCGCCTATCAGGATGGCGCGTTCGAGTTCGCCGCGGAATCCGTCAATCGACTTTTCGCGAATGAGGGACGGGGGCGCCGCGAGATTGATGAGGTAACTATCGTGGATGATGAGCGGCGTGAGATCGTTTTTGTCACGTTCGAGACGCAGGAGACGTACTTGTTCTGGGTCAGGACGCCGGGCGCGCCACATGCGGGGACTGGCGGAGAAAATCTGGAAAGTGTTGGCTCCTAACTCGACGGCCTTTCTCGCCGCGTTAACTAATGCACCGGCCGTTGAAGTGTGGATGCCAATACGCAAGCCATTAGGATATGGCACGACAGCATAACCGGTAGCACCTAATTGTTAAACTAGCGCTCGGATGCTATTGGCCCGGGAATTTATCGGTTACCTGTCGCGGCAGATTGTAGATCGCTTGAGTCCCCGCTTCTTTGAGACTTCCGATCCGGCGGTCGCTGCTACGGTTATCGCGGAGATCATCGAACAGGACCTCGCCACAGAAGACAGGCTCAACGACGAAGTACGCGATCTGCTGGACGATTACAGCGAATATATGCGGCGAGAGAACGTTTCTTACCAGGAAATGTTTCGCAAGATCAAGAACCAGCTGCTGGCGCAGCGTAAGGTGATTCGAGCGGCCGGGCGAGATACCGGCGATCCGATGAAGCTTTCGCGCGATAAGGTGAATGACCTATCACACAAAATTGTAGCGGCGCTTCGCAAGGCGCGTGAGTTTCGGGTGCGTAAAGACCAGAACGAACTCCGGCTGGCGCTGGTAAAGGAAATGACGGATGTTCTACAACTGGAGGACAGAGTGGATCGTGCGGCGCGCGCCAAAATCCGCACGCAAAAACGCGAGATTACTGAGGGCGGGGAAGAATACGATATCCTTCACAAGCGCTACTATGCCGAAGAATTGAAGAAGCTGGGTATCAACCTGGGGAGCGGACATTAGTTCAAGAGTTCGATCACCACAAGTAGGAAGAAAAAAGAGAACTGTTAGCCGCTGATAAAACGCGGATGAACGCCAATCTACAAAAGGTTTTCATTACACTCGGTTGGCCGAAGGGTCTCGTCCTGGCAATTGTCTTTGCTTGCCGTCTTATTGCCCAGACGCAGAGCCCAGCTCAGGATTATGATCGCCCTGTTTCCTGGAAGCTACTCGTACCGAATGTGCTGAGTGATCAGAAAGCAATTTGGCTGTCCCCGCTCAAATTGACCGAAGATCACAACTGGGTTCCGGTTGTATCCGTCATCGGTGTTACCGCCGGCCTTTTTGCGATAGATCCGTACGAAGCAAGATACTTTCACACGGCATCGACATTTCAGGGGTTTAATGGAGTGTTTACCGGCAACGCAACACTCCTTGGTAGCATCCTCGCTCCAGTATCGCTTTACGCTATAGGGCTCGGGCGAAAGGATACGAAAATGCAACACACCGCATTGCTCGCCGGAGAAGCCGTGGCGAATGCCGAAATTCTAACCACAGTTCTGAAAGATATCGACAGGCGCGCGCGGCCGGCTTCGTTTCCGGCTCACGGCAATTACTGGGATTCGTGGGAGGATGGCAAAGGTTCTTTCGTGCGGGGCAATGGCAGCTTTCCATCGGGTCACGCCATCGCCGCGTTCTCGATCGCTACCGTGATTGCCCACAGATATAGAACGCATCGTTGGGTGCCGTACGTCGCCTATGGAATGGCCGGTCTGGTGGGCTTTTCGAGGCTTACCTTGTCCGCGCATTTCGCATCTGACGTGTTTGTGGGTGCTGTGCTTGGATATTCCATCAGCCGCTTCGCGGTGCTTCGCTACTAGAATGCGTGCCAGCTGCGCCGGCCTTCTGCTCGCGCTCCCGCTTTTCACCGACGGAACGGTACTTGCTCAGTTGACTACGGGAGCGATCGAGGGTACTATCCATGATCGCAATGGCCATCCCGTAACAGACGTGTCGCTTCTCATCACCGGCGCAGCCGGTTTTCGCACAGTCATCTATTCGAACTTGAACGGTGAATTCTCCGTGTCACTTCCCTATGGCCGCTATCAATTGTCAGGCGCCCCCGTTTTCGTCTCCGCGCTCCAGACTGTGCGGCTCGATCTGATCGTTAGCGCGGTTGAAGCAACGCGCAGCGTGCAAATGCTTGCGAGAACGCCGGAGCTCTGGAGCGATACCACGCGCGGAAGTCTGTATCCTGAATCTTTTAGCTTGCCCGGGTTGCTGTTGAGCCGGGAACCGTTAAGCGTCACCGAACCGCTCGATTTCACTGGCCTCAAAAGCAACCGGCTGGGGCTCGAGTCACAACGGGGATTTTCATGGACCGATGTGCAGTACAAGCTCCAGGGCATGGATGCGACCGATTCCTATCAGCCAGGCCGTCCTGTAATCCTGCCCGATGTTCAGACGCTCGAAGAAGTCGTTGTACGCAGTTCCTTCGCGCAGGCGGATTCGTCGCTGGCCGGCACGGAAGTTGGCCTTTTTCTTTCCGGAGGAGGCAAGTCGTGGCACGGCGCGCTATCCAGCGCAAACACCGGCGCGGCGCTTACGTCATCGAACCTGCCAAACGCCGCCAGCCGGGGATTAGTACAGCAGGCCGATCAATTTCGTTGGTTTACCAGAGATCGCGCGGAGATCGGAGGGCCGGTAACCAGCTGGGCGGATTTCTATGCCTCGGGAACCGGTCAATGGGCCTCGCAAACCGAGCCGCTGGCCAGCCCTGGGACCAATCTAGACAGCAAGCTGCTATTCGGCAACGCCCGGGGCCGAATCCGGGCAGGTAAAAAAGATCTCTTCGATGCGCTTTACAGCGGCTCGCGGATCAATCTCTCGGACGGGGGCATACCGGCCGGCCTCGAAGCGTTCGCCGGCAACCGCCTGGCGCCTTCTTTTGTTCTTCCAGGTGGTTTCCAGGGTGAACCGGAGGTGGACCATCTGGACTTTCTCCAGATGGGCTGGACGCACCGGTTATCTGAGTCGAGCCTCATTGAGGTGCGCTATGGATATTCGACCGGGCATTTCGATACGAGCACGCAGCCGCAAGGACTGAGCCATATCGAACTGCTAGGCGGCACTGTTACAGGAGCGCCGCCGCTGGCAAACCTCGCCGTCCGGAAGCGCCACGACATCGAAGGGGCGTGGCAAGCGCCTGCCCTGCACGCAAAGGGCACCCGGCATCAACTTGTATTTGGCGCTGGATGGAAGACATCCGGCCTGCTGAACCGCTTCGCCGCTCCTTCCGACATGAACTTGATTACCGCTAATAGTGAACCTGCCTTTGTGATGGAATTCAACACGCCGCTCGACTCCCGCGAACGAGTGCGATCGTTTGAAAGCTATGTGGCTGACCAGATCAGGTTGCTGCCGTCGCTTTCCATAACGGTCGGCGCTCTGGCCGATTTTTCGCGCGGCTCACTTCCGGCGCAATCGAGCCCGGCTGGCATATTCGCGCCGGCGCGCACGTTCGCTGCTGAACCGGATCTGATCATTTGGAATAGCGTGTCTCCGCGCGGTGGTTTCGCCTGGCAAGTACCTCGAGCACGAGGCTTGGTCTTAAGAGCGTCCTACTTTCGTTCGTATGTGCCCCTTGCCGGAAGATATCTCGATTTCGGCAATGCCAACAGCTTCGGAGGGAGCGTTTACCAATGGAACGCACCCAACTCCAACGGCGCATTTCAAACTGCTCAACAGCGCAATCTGCTGTTGCGTTTCGGCGGACCCTACTCGTCGATTTCGCCATCGCTCCAACGGCCTCACACCGACGAGTTCGATATCGGCGCGGAATTCCGGCTCGCGCCACGCAGCCTCGCCAGCGTTCATCTGTTCCGCCGCGACGAGAAGAATCGCATCGCAGCCATCGACACCGGCGTGCCACCCCAAGCGTTCCTGCCCGTCTCGATCCTCGACCCTGGGCCCGACCGAACTCCAGGTACGTTTGACGATCAGCGGCTGACCGTCTACGCGCAGAATCCTGCAACTCTAGGCCAGGACCGATATCTGCTGACGAATCCAGCCGGGTTGCGCATCCTTAATACCGGTTTCGAGGCCAAGGCCGGCACGGAATGGCGGCGGCTTATGCTTGACGCCTCCTTCCTGGCGGAGAAGTCTTACGGACCTACCAACCCAGGAGATGCAGTTTATGAAAATGATCCCGGCGTCATCGGTGCTCTGTTGCTGGACCCCAACACGGCCATCCACGATAGCGGCCGAAGCTTTATGGATCGGGGCTACGTTGGGAAAATTGAAGGAACGTATCGACTACCCGCGGCTTGGGGCGGAATCGAGCTGACGAGCGTGGCCGACTACACCGACGGACTTGTATTTGCGCGCCAGTTACTTGTCACCGGTCTTCCGCAAGGCCCGTTTCTGGTGGCGACGACAGTCCGCGGAAGTCCGGAGGGTGGGAACCGTGCGCAATATGCGCTCAATTGGAATCTACGGGCCACCCGGCAGTTTTCGCTTCCCATCGGTAAAATCTCTTTGTCGGCTGATGTTCTCAACCTCGCCAACGCCGGACATAAGCTTCAGGAAGAAGATCTCAGCGGCCCTTCTTTTAACTTGCGTTTACCGGTTTCTATCCAGCCGCCTCGTCTGGTGCGCATCCTACTGCAATACGAGTTTTAGAAAAGAGTTAACCGGGAGTAGCAGCTAGGGCGTGCTTGTGTCTCGAACAATTTGGACGCGGCCCGGGGCGAACCGGAGTGCGCCCGCTTCATAAACGCGAAATTCGCTGTTGACGAATGCGGGCTGGATAAGGTGGTGCGCGCCTCGTGATTCGTTCTCGATTGCCTGATTCCGCTTCAGGACAAAGTAATCGATCGGCAATTTCAATAGCTGTTGCATACGCTGGCCGGCGACAGGGCGTTCCATCGTGTCGCGCCAGCGGTTCCACCACTCATAGGCGAGTGCAGAATTTGAATTGATGTGTTCACCGCTGGTCCAATCTACCCAGAGTCCTCGTTCTGACCGGGCGCGGAACTCGCTGGGATAACTGGCGCAGCCGGCATCGGGGAATAGGAAGAGCGCGTCGCCCCAAGTGGTCTCTCGGGCCCAGGCAGCGAGCTGGGAGACGGCGGGATCGGGCTTGGGTAGACGCGGACTGAGCACCTGTGACGCGAAGAAGAAGAGCGCACAGTAGCCAAGCCAGAGGGCCGCTTCCGCGCCATGCCGCCGGGTGACGGCATACCAACCCGCGATCACAACCGCTAACCAGCTCAGAGCGACAAGATAGAACAGGCAGCGTAGCGGATCGATGCGCAACACGGCCGACCAGCCAAGATGATCGATGAATAATGCGCAAAAGGGGATTGTCAATAAGCAGAGCAGAGGTCCGGCGGTGAAGATCCAACGCGAATGACGATTCAGGACGGACCAGATGCGCGTAACGGCAGCCATCCCAATTACAAATTGCGCAAAGTAGAGCGTGACGGCGCCGCGCGGCCAATGCGAAACCCAGCTTTGCGGGAGCCGGAAAGTTTGAATCGATGCCAGTTTGGAGGGGATGATGGCAAACATCGGTTCGACATCGGGAGCACCCGGTTGGAGTTGCGCGAGGTTTGCTAACAGAAGGACAAAGACCAGTAGAATCGGCATCATGGGCCGGAGCACGCGCCGCTCCCGCTTATCAAAACAGAAGGCCAGCAGCACCGGCATCCAGAAAGGCACGGCAAGCACTGGATCGTAAATAAATGCGATGCCGCCAGAAAGGCCGGCGAGTAGCGGCTTCTCTCGCCCGAGGCAGCCCGCCGCAAGGAAGATCAAGCCGACGGCGATGCCGCGCGGGACGGGTTCCGGGTCGATTAACTGTTGGTTCAAACCGGGCAGAAAGACGCCTGAATTGACGATGGCCGCCGCGGCCAGCGCAAAAGAAGATCGCAGACCGGCGGAGCGCGCCAGCAGAAATAATCCGAGCAGAGCGGCTAAACGGCAGAGAATCTGCTGCGTTAAAAGAGCGCGGTGAAAATCAATACGAAGCTCCCGCTGAAGAAACAGAGTGATTTCATCGAAGCCTGTGTAAGTGACGTTCGCGTGAGAGGCCACCAGGTCGCGTGACAGGTAGCCGGGAGACTGCAGGTGCTGGAGAATCGGCACATAGAGCTGGCTGCCAGCTTGCAAATAAGAGTGCCCCGGGACGAACTCGAATTCAAGCCAGGCGATGGCAAAGAAGACGATGACGAGAGCCAGGGCGCGCCACATTACTGGGCGGGAGTTTTGTCCAATTGCTGTTTGGCCCAAAGGCGATCGGGGTCGAGCTTGAGAGCTTCAGTAAACGACTGGCGCGCGTCAGCGTTACGATTGGCTTTGTGCAGGATGACCCCTTTCCAGAGATACGCGTCGGCGTTGTGGGGATCGATGGAAAGGGCTTTATCGATGTCCTTGAGCGCAACGTCGGCGCCGCCGCCCATCTGCGCGGGAAGATAGAAATTGCCGATCGCGCGGCTGACGTAAGCGAGCGCGAGATGCCTATCGAGGCTGATGGCTTTGTTGATCTCATCGCGAGCGCAGCTGCCGTAGCTGAGCGCTCCCATAATTGGATTGGCGGGGATTACCTGCCCGCATAAGGCGCCGAGTAAACGATGATACTCCGCGTTCGCTTCGCTGGCCGCCACTGCTCGTTTTGCGATAGCTAAGCCTGACGTCGCATACGATTCGGACTTTTTCTTGTCGCGAAGTTCCATCGCAACTTCCGCTCCGTACGAATAGGCGAGGGCCAATTTATATTGAGCTTCGGCGGACTTGCTGTCGGCGTCGGCAGCTTGTTTGTATTGCGTGATTAAAGCGTCCAACTGCTGAAGATTTTGCTGATCGCGCGCTTTGATGAGATTGGGGTCGATGGACACCCCAGATAGCAGCGCGAGGGCAGTAAAAGCGGCGAGCGAAGAGGCTCGCCGTAGAAGTTTTATGGAAGGTGTACTCAAACCACGATTCTACTGGTTGAGACGGAGGCAAGATTCCGAAGCTTGCAATTCTACATACTTCCTGCGATAACTTCCTCCTGGCATTTGCCGAAAGGCAAAACCGTGCACTCAGTTTGCTGGCTCGAGCTCTTTGGTTTTGCGGCCCTTGATTATATGCAGGAAGGCGGGCAGGAGCGACACCACAATAATTAGCAACACGACTTTCTCAAAGTTGTGGCGAATTACCGGAACATTGCCGAGCAGGAAACCGAGCGTGATCATCGACGCTACCCAACCTAACGCGCCAAACACATTAAACGCCAGAAAACGGGTATACCTCATACGGCCCACGCCGGCGATAAAAGCGGCAAACGTCCGGATGATGGGTACGAATTTTGCATAAATAATCGTCTTGCCGCCGTGCTTTTCGTAGAATTCGTGCGTGCGGTCCAGGTACTCGCGGCGAAAAATGCGCGAGTTCGTTTTAAAGAGCGAATAGCCGAGCGTGCTGCCGAGCAGAAAGCCGATACCGTCGCCGAGCATCGAGGCAAACGCCAGCATGACAATCATCCAACCGATTGGCAACTTACCCGCACCCGCCACAATGCCGACCGTAAACAGCAGTGAATCACCCGGCAGAAAAAAACCGACGAGCAGACCGCTCTCGGCAAACACCACGACAAAGAGCGCCAGGTAACCGACCCAACCCGTCAGCACTGTGGAGAGCAGCTGAATTAGCGCATCCGGATTCGTGAGGCTGTGTACAAACTGAAGGAGTTGATGAATCATGTAGGAATTAGCTCTGCTGGAACGAGCTGATGACGCGATTGAGGGTGGCTTGGTTGATCTTGATCTTGCCCCGCCGTTTCAGATCCGAGACTACGCTATCGCGGAATAACGGCTGCTGAATAGCCTGGCGCTCCTGCTGCAGGCTGGCCACGATAGCTGCTTTGTTGGCGGCAAACTTGGTCATATCGGCCGGCTGCCGTTCGGAAACTCGACACACGAACTGCCCGGACGCGGTTGCAACAGGACCGACAATTCCGCCGACCTGATCGTGGAACGCCGCCGCGAGTAGAGAGGCCGAGCCTATTCCTTCGGCTGCTCCATCCACCGTAAACGGAGCGGCCGTTTTCACCGGCGCGCCGTAGGTCTTGGCGATTGCTGCCAGGCTTTCGCCCTTGCGAGCCCGCTCGGCGGCCGTCTTGGCAGCTTCTTCGGCCAGTCGCGTGGACTCGGTGTCTATATACTTCTTCAAAACGTCCGCTTGCACGCTGGCAAAATCGGAATCATGCGGCGGCAGCACGTTGGTAACAACGGCGAACGCCGATTTACCCTGCGCGTCAATATTTGTGATGTCTGTCGTCGTGTTCTTCGCAGCGGCGAAGATGGCGTTCATCAACTGCGGCGGCGTGTTTACTTCGGGCAGGGAAGTGGCCGTCACGACGTTATCCACTTTGAAAAATTTGAGATTGTACTTCTTGGCGATGGCTTCGGCCTGGCTGGGCGCGCGGCTTATTTCGGTATGCGCGCTATCGACGGCTTTTTGCAGATTGTCCGTCGCGATCTGCTTCTTGGCGTCCATTAGTAACTGCGGCTTCACTTCATCGAAGGTTTGAGTGTGCGCCGCCTGCTTCTCTTCTGTCTGAATGATGTGGAATCCGTACTCGGTTTCAACCAGACCGCTGGTCTGGCCCGGGTTTTGGCCGAAAGCCGTCTTTTCGAAACCCGGGACGGTTTGGCCCCGGGTGATCCAGCCAAGCTCGCCGCCCTTCACCGCCGTGCCGGTATCGTCCGAATATTTCTTGGCCAGTTCGGCAAAATCCCCCCCATGTTGCAGTTGCTTGAGGACGTCTTCGGCACGTTCTTTGAGCTTGGCCGCTTCCTCTTTCGACTTGCCCTGCGTCTTGATTAAGATGTGGCGCACACGCACCCGATCCGGCGTTCGATAGCTGTCGATGTTTTCCTGGTACTGCTGCTGCAGCTGGGAGTCGGCGACGTTAGCCGCCTGCAGGAAGTCGATGGTGTTCCCCACTATCAGGTCTACGTCGCGTTTTTCAGGAGTGCGGAATTGGGCGCGATTCTTATCGAAATACGCTTTCAGGGCCGCCGGATCCTTGTTCACTTTGGAAGCAAAACTCTTCGGATCGAACTGGATGTACTCGAGGCCGATCTTCAGGTTCTTTCTTTCATATTCGGCGCGGGCGTCGGCATCGGAGATAATGAGCGCCTGGGTTTCGGCATTTTCCAGACGAGCGCCCAGCATGGCTTCCCGCTGTTCCTTTTCAAAATCCGCTACCGTCATGCCTTGTTGGGAAAGAATGGACTGGTAAACCTTAAAGTCGAATTTGCCGCCCAAAGCGGGCGCAACTTCGGCCTGGATGCGGTCGGCCAGTTCGGCATCGGAAATATCAAGGCCCATGGACTTTGCCCGGTACGCCATGGCTTTGGACTCGATCAATTGGTTGACCAGCGAGGGCACGTACATGGCCAGCAGCCCTTTCGGCAGGTTGGCCTGGCCTCGGGTAATGCGCTGCACGGCGCGCTGGAGATCGGTGGTTGTGATTTTATCGTTGCCGACCGCCGCGATTACGTCTTCGCCGCTGGCATTGGCGCCCCCGCCGAAACCGCCAGGTATCAAATAAACGAGCATGGACGCGGCCACCAGCAAGAGCATCACGCCCAGCAGGATGCGCACACTCTTGTCCCGGCTGCGAAACAGATCAAACATAGATGGAAGCTGGAACTCCTATTGAGGCCTTCGATTTGCAGCCGGCGGGTCGTCGGACTCGCTCCGGCCTTTGATCAGTATAACTTTCTAGACGAACCCCCCGATGCTTGGTTAGAGAGTAGCGGCCAAAGCAGCGGGTTTGCGCTGCGATTCCAGATCGTCCCAAAATACGTAGTACCAAGACCCGCCGCAGCGGACACGGACTGTTCGGTCGTTAAATCCCGGGCCCGCAATGCCGATCTCGGCTCCGGCCGGCAACTGGGTCATCAGACTGAGGCCGGCGTCATCCCCTTCGGGATGGCCCATCAACGCCTGGATTGCCGGTACGTTCTTGGCGAGCGTGTAGTTCTCTTCGTAAAAGGCGACGGAGGTAGGTTGAAGGGCTCTCACGTGTATAACGTCCTCGCTGGTAGTCGTGGTTTGCCGAATTATCCAATTGTACTAGAAAGTTCAGTACTTTTCTCCTCGATACGTAAAACTTTGGGACGGATGGCGGCCGATTTAGTTACTGGCGGCGGCTTTTCCGTTCGAGGTACGTGTTCGGACGATGCGCAGTACCTCATCTTCGACCTGTTGGAGAGAAAGTCCCGTAGTATCGATGAGATCGGCGTCAGGAGATTGGACAAGCGGCGATTCGGAACGTTGGCGGTCGCGCTGATCGCGCGAATGGAGATCATCGGCTACCATCGCCAGGTGGGTCTGGGCGCCATTCTCCTCCAGTTCGAGGGCGCGGCGGCGGGCACGCTCCGTAGGTTCGGCATCCAGGAAGATTTTGACCTGAGCGTGCGGGAAAACCACCGACCCGATATCGCGTCCTTCCATGACGACACTCGTGTGGTCGGCCATCGAGCGCTGGAGTGGCAATAGAGCCCGACGCACCCCAGGCACGGCCGATACTTGCGAGGCGGCATCGGCAATTTGGGGTTGGCGGATCGCCTCGGTGACATCCTCACCATTCAAGAAGACGCGGCCGTCGCCGGGTTCCAAAGCGATCTGAGCCTGTTGCGCCAGTTGCTCCAGGCGGTGCATGTCGGAAAGTGAGACGCCCAACTGTAGCGCCCAGAGGGCGATGGCGCGGTACATAGCGCCGCTGTTGATGTAGAGGAAGCCGAGTTTTTCGGCGATTCGTTTGGCGAGCGTGCTCTTGCCGGCGCCGGCCGGACCGTCGATGGCGACGATAATGCGCTTGGCGCTCATCGGGCGGAGCGCCGGGTTTGGGAAGTCATCTATGAATACATTAGCTTGCCAGCCGGCCCGGGGAAAGCAGCTACGAGCTCCGCCGCGCTTTTGGGCGCTTCGCCCGGGCGGCCTCTTCCGATGCCGCGAAAGTTTGCGAATTTTCCGAATCCGGATCGAACACAGTTCGGATTTATCCGTCGGCATGCAATTGACGATTGGCTTGCCCCTATCGCATCTGATGGTCGATTTCTCGCAGCCAGTCGGGACGCTTCAGAACCTCGCGCGGTTTGCTGCCGTCGGGGGGACCGATAATCCCTTCTCGCTGCATCATATCGAGAATGCGAGCGGCGCGGCCGTAACCCAGACGTAGACGGCGCTGTAGGGTGGAAGTCGATGCTTTGCCAACCTCAAGCACCACGCGTACCGCGTCTTCATACATCGGATCCTGTTCGCCGTCGAAGGTCTCGCTATCGTCGCCCTCTTCTTCGGACGGCGGTGTCATGAGGAAGCTTTCGTCGTATTCGGGTGTCGCCTGTTCCTTCCAGAAGTCAACCACGCGGTTGGTCTCGGTTTCAGTGACAAAGGCGCCGTGAACACGCGTGAGGCGCGACGAGCCTGGCGGCAGGAACAGCATGTCTCCGCGGCCCAGTAGATGTTCGGCGCCCATGCTGTCGAGCACGGTGCGTGAATCGACGCGCGTGGCGACGCGGAAACTGATGCGCGAGGGGAAGTTCGCTTTAATCAGACCTGTGATCACATCGACACTGGGGCGCTGCGTGGCGAGTACGAGATGCATGCCGACAGCACGCGCCATCTGGGCGAGACGGGTGATGCACTCTTCAACGTTTTGCCGTTCGAGCATCATGAGATCGGCCAGCTCATCGATGAGGATCAGCACGTAAGGCAGCGGTTCTAGTGGTTCTTTTTCGTCGCCCGCGTCGTCCTCAAACAGATTACGCGGTTCTTTCTTCAATTGCGCGACTTTGCGGTTGTATTGATCGATATTGCGAACGCCGTGGGAGGCGAGTAGCTTGAGGCGGCGCTCCATCTCGAGCACGGCGGTGCGCAGTGCGTTGGTGGCCTTGCGCGGCTCGGTGATCACGGGCGTGAGCAGATGCGGTATGCCTTCGTAGATGCCAAGCTCGACGCGTTTGGGATCGACCATGATCATGCGCACCTCATCGGGGGTGGCTTTATACAGGAACGACATGATCATGGCGTTGAGCATCACGCTCTTACCCGATCCGGTCGAGCCGGCAATCAGCAGGTGCGGCATGGTCTCGAGTGAGGCCACTTTGATACGGCCATTGATATCTTTGCCGAGCGCGATCGTCATTCTCGACGGTGAGTCATGAAACTCATCCGATTCGAGAACGGCGCGCAGGCCGATAACTTCGCGGCGGCTGTTCGGGACTTCGATGCCGACAGTGGGCTTGCCCGGTAGCCGCTCGATCAGAACAGACTCGGCCTGCAGACCGAGACAGAGATCTTCGGTCAGCGTAGTGATGCGGCTGTATTTGATACCGGCTTCGGGCTTGTATTCGAAAGTTGTAACAACGGGGCCGGGATTGATCTGGACGACCGAGCCGCGCACGTTGAATTCTTCGAGTTTGGATTTGATTCGGCTGGCAATCTCTTTGAGCTCCTGGCCGTCATAGCCGCCGCCCATCGGAATCTCGTTGAGCAGCGCGGTGGGCGGGAGACTGTAGAGGCGTTTTCTTTTTTGTGCAACGGGCACGGGCGCGGCGGGTTCCGAGAAAGCGGGCCCTTCGTCCTCGACCGGGGCGGGAGGAGATGTGCGAATGACCGGCTGGTAATCGAGAGTGCGAATCGGAATTTCGAATTCGCCGGGTGGCTCCGGTTCGTCCTCCGCCAGATCGAATGGCGGAGCCTCAGGCGCCGTGTTGGCGGGTGCCGCTTGCGCCACCGGGACTTCGGTTGAAGCGGTTTGCGCAGCGGGACGGCTCCGCGAAGTGCGCGTTTTCTCACGAGCGACACGTTCGGCGGCACGCGCCCTGGCTTTCTCAATAGCGAGCTCGCGTTTGATTCTGCGCGACGTTTTCCAGCGCTCGACGGCCATGCGGTAGCGGGTGAGGGGTCCGCTGATCCAGCGCATCAGCGTGGAAAATTCAAAGGTGGTTGCAAAATAGAGCGCCAGGATCCCGGCGGCGACCGTGATCAGCGCCGAGCCGGCGAGATCGAAGCGCGCGAGCAGGAAATCCGAGATGACCATGCCCACCAGCCCCGTCGGCCGAATGCTGCCGCCGATCAGCCAATGTCGCGGCAGGAAACCGCAGGCCGTCGAGACGCAGAACCAGAGAGCCAAACTGCCGAAGATGCGGAACCACGGGCTTTCAATCGCCGAGGAGCGCACCCATTTCCAACCCAGCGCCCAAATATGAACGGGAAGAAGAAAAACGCTGACGCCGAAAATCTGCAGCAGCAGGTCGGCCCATAACGCGCCCGAGACGCCGAGCAGATTGTGTACGCGCGTGGTCCCGGTGGCCGTGTTCCAGGACGGATCGGCGGCCGAATACGACAGAAGGCTTAGCGAAACAGCCAAGCCGAGAAGAAACAATAAAATGCCGACGGCTTCGTTAAGCCGGTGATAACGAGTAGGTGAAAGCAACATCATCCGCGCCGATGCGGAAGAAAAACCAGAGCGAAACCATTATGCCAAACAACCGGAGCAAGGCGCTAAGTATTGGCCGTTGGTCATAATAAAGAAGAAGGCGAAAGTTTTTCTTTACAGTTTGGTTTTGTCGCCGGTCGCGGTGTTTCTTCACTCATGCGAGCTACCAAAATTGTGGCCACTCTCGGGCCTTCCACCGATTCCGAAGCGGTTGTGCGAAAGTTATTCGAATCCGGGGTGGATGTTTTTCGCCTGAACGCGTCACACGGGACGCAGGAGGATCATGCGAAACGCATCGATTGGGTGCGTACGCTTTCGGCTGAGTTTAAGGTGCACGCCGGGATCATGCTGGACCTGCAAGGGCCCAAGATCCGGCTGGGCACGTTTCAGAACGGATCGTGTTTTCTGGCGGAAAAAGCTGTTTTCACGATCACTACCGAGTCGATCGAGGGGAACGGAGAAATCGCGTCAACCACCTATCCGGATTTTGCGCGCGACGTGAAGACGGGCGATCCGGTGCTGATTGCCGATGGAACGGTGCAGTTGCGCGTGCTCGACACAAACGGAGTCCAGGCGCGCTGCGAAGTGGTAACCGGCGGCCAGGTGAGCGATCGCAAGGGAATCAATCTCCCGGGCGTGAATATCAGCACGCCATCGCTTTCGAAAAAAGATATTGCTGATGCGCATTTCGGAGTGGAAAGGGGCGTGGATTTCTTTGCGCTGTCGTTCGTGCGGCAGGCGCGCGATGTTTTGCGGCTCCGGCATCTGCTCGAAGAGGTAGATGCGAAAATGCCCATCATCGCGAAGATTGAGAAGCCGGAAGGCTGGCAGAATCTGGACGCGATCCTCGAGGAGTGCGACGGCGTGATGGTGGCGCGAGGCGATCTGGGCGTCGAGATGGCAATCGAGCGCGTACCGGCCATTCAAAAAGCCATGATCGAAAAAGCGCGCACCTGCGGACGTTTCGTGATTACCGCGACCCAGATGCTTGAATCGATGATCGAGAACGCCATGCCGACACGAGCGGAAGTGAGCGACGTGGCAAACGCCATTTACGACGGCACGAGCGCGATTATGCTTTCAGCCGAGACGTCGGCCGGCCGGTATCCGGTCGAAGCGGTAAAGGTGATGGCGCGTATTGCGGCTGAGACCGAACATTCGCTGCATCAAAAAGGATTTGCCAGCGGGCGCACGCGCGAGGATCTTGAAATTCCGGAGATCATCGCCGATGCTGCATTTCACTGCGCGCGTTCGGCGGGCGTGAAGGCGCTGGCGGTGGGCACCACCTCGGGTGCTTCGGCGAGGCTGCTGGCCCAGTACCGGCCGCCCGTGCCGATTTTTGCTTTTACCACCCATGAGCCCGTGGCGCGGCAGCTCTCGATTGTGTACGGCGTCCATCCGATCCTCGCGCCGGCGATGGATTCAACCGACGGCATGTTGCATCAGATGGAACGGCTTTTGATTGAAACCGGCCGCGTGCAACCCGGAGACAAGATTGTGTTTGTCGCAGGCCAGCCGGTCGGCATGCGCGGCACCACGAATATGTTGAAGCTGCACAAGGTGAGCGGCATCCGTTCGTAAACACATGTACGACGCGTTGCTGGTGGTGTCTTTCGGCGGGCCCGAGAAGCCGGAAGACGTGATGCCTTTTTTGGAGAATGTGACGCGCGGGCGCGGCATTCCGCGCGAAAGATTGCTGGAGGTTGCGGAGCACTATTATCAATTTGGCGGGAAGAGTCCGATTAACGAGCAGTGCCGGGCGCTGATTGCCGCGTTGCGCGCCGAGTTTGCGCGGCAGCAGATTGAGTTGCCGATCTATTGGGGAAACCGCAACTGGCATCCGCTGTTAGCCGATACGCTGCGCGAGATGCGGGCCGATGGCGTGAAACACGCGCTGGCGTTCGCGACTTCGGCCTATAGTTCGTATTCAGGATGCCGGCAATACCGCGAGAATCTGGCGGCCGCGCAAATGGAAGTGGGCGAGGGCGCGCCAGAGATCGACAAGCTGCGCGTCTTTTACAATCATCCGGGATTTGTGGAAGCCTGCAGCGCGCGGGTGCAAGAAGCGCTGGCGCGGTTCAGCCGTGATGAGCGCGCGGGACTTCGCCTGGTAGCCACCGCGCACAGCATCCCTTGTTCGATGGCGGAGACAAGCGACTATGAAAAACAACTGCGTGAAACCGTGCGGCTGGTCGCAGCGGAGACTTCGCTCGATGACTGGGACCTGGTGTATCAGAGTCGCAGCGGACCACCGGCGCAGCCCTGGCTCGAACCGGACATTCTAGATCATTTGCGGAGTTTGCACGCCCAAGGTGTAAACAATGTGATCGTCGCGCCGATCGGCTTCACATCGGATCACATGGAAGTGGTATTCGATTTGGAGATGGAGGCGCGCGCGCTGGCCGGGCAGCTGAGCATGAAGATGGAACGGGCAGGCACGGCGGGAACGCATCCGGCATTTATCCGCGCGATACGCGAGATCGTCGAAGAGCGGCTGGATCCGGAAAAACCCAAACGGGCTATCGGGGTGTTCGGGCCGAACCACGATTTCTGTCCGCGGAACTGTTGCCCTGCTCCTCAACGGCCCGGTACACCTCGCGTTTCGGAAGTCCCATCCGTTTCGCAACAGCCTTAATCGCGTCCATACGGGATAGGCCGTCGCGCTCAAGTTGATCGACGGCGCTGACGGGATCGCCGGTTTCAGCTTGTGACTCGGCGCGACCGATGATTAACGTGATTTCGCCTTTGATAGCAGGCCGGGCAGCCAATTGCTCGCGAATGTCGGCAGCGGTGCCGCGCAAAAATTCTTCATGCAGCTTGGTTAGTTCGCGTGCCAGGACAAGCGGACGTGCGGCGAAGATTTCGGCGACTTCGGACAATGTATCGAGGATGCGATGCGGACTCTCATACGCGGCAATGGCCGTCTGTTGAGCGGCAAGGCTCGCGAGCCGGGCGCGACGGGCGCCGGACTTAGAGGGAAGGAAGCCGATGAAGAGAAAAGAATCGACAGGCAGGCCGGAGGCGGTGAGAGCGGCTAGCAGCGCCGAAGGACCAGGCACCGGTATCACGTTTACGCCGCCTTCCACCGCAGCGCTGACAATACGGTAACCAGGGTCAGAGACGAGCGGCGTTCCGGCATCGCTCACCAGCGCAACCGATTTGCCTTCCACCAGCAGCGCGAGCAGTTCGGCGGTGCGGCTCGCTTCATTGTGTTCGTGATAACTGAGAAGGGGTTTATGAATTTCGTAATGGGTCAGCAGCTTTTGCGTTTGGCGGGTGTCTTCACAAGCGATGGCGGCTACTTCTTCGCGGAGAATGCGTAAAGCGCGGAGGGTAATGTCTTCCAGGTTCCCGATAGGTGTCGCAACCAGATAAAGCGTTCCGGGCAAGCACTAGCAGTTTACCCTCCGGTATGCTTTTTAACCGCGTTTTCTGCCGAGCAGAATAAGTCCGACAGCGATCAAGCCGGCGACGAAGTTGGTGAGGAATGGTTCGGGCGCTGCGGCGGCGAGAAATTCCTGTTCGCGCGGGCCCTTGAAGCCGGGCATTTCGGAGATGATCTCGAAGCCCGCGAGATTGACGGTTGAGGCATTTTGTTCGGCCTGGAGCACGAATTTTTCCGCCGCGGCGTTGGGTTGATAGCTGAGGTCGGTAATGGCCCAGGCGGCATGCTGCAGATCGAGGCGGTCGGCGCCCGGCTTGATGATCAGGGTGAAGAGATAGGCTTCTTCTGCGTATTCGATGCGCGCGTTGGGATGATACGTCGCGCTCAGATTGCCAGCAAGGTTGTCGATTGCAGCCGACCACTGCTGGCCAATCTTGCTCTCGTCAGCCAAATCGATGCAGAGCACCGGGACGTTCCGGCCATTGATGCGCATGTCATAGGGACCGACATCATTGCTGTGATCGCTGATGATCGGGCTCCCCACATCGACAAGCGTCACCCGGGTGATGGGAGCCGCCAAAAGTGGCGCTCCCAAACAGAGAAGTAGTAAGAGGTGTTTCATAGTTGGAAGTGCCTGGCGATTAATGACGGAGTAGGATGCTGAAATCGCCGCTTTTAGCGTCGAGAATCACGGTGCTGCCCGGCGGTATTTCTCCTCGCGAAACTAAGGAGGCAACCGGTTGGATGAAGTTGCGCTGCACAGTGCGCTTCAGCTCGCGAGCCCCGTATTCGAGACTGGTACCGCTATCCAGCAGCAGACTGCGCCCGGCGTTGGTGCATTGCAGCCGGAAAGCGCGGAGACCGAGGCGGTTATGAATGAGGCGTCCGAAGTTGGCGAGGATTTGATCGAGGATCACGTCGCAAGCCTCACGATCGAGCGGCTTATAGGTGATGACCGAATCGATGCGGTTCACAAACTCGGGAGAGAACTTGTGGCGTACCGCGGCCATGCCGATGCTCTGCATTTTGGCAGTGTCTTCGAGTGGTTTCGGAGGCAGCATGGCTTCATAACCGAAGTCGGGCTTGTTAGCGCGCTGGATAGACTTGGCGCCGAGATTGCTAGTCAGGAAGATCAGCGATTTTTCAAAGTTAACGGTGGTGTTGTCGCCGAGACGCAGGGTAGCTTTATCGAGAATGCCAAGCAGCAGGCGATTCATGGACGCGGCTGCCTTTTCGATCTCGTCAAAGAGGATGAGTGAGATCTCATTATGCTCGCTCGCGACGCTGTTGACCTTCGCCTGGTTGAGCATGGGTTGCGTTTCGCGATGTCCGAGATAGCCGGGAGGCGCTCCAATCAACTTTGCCACCTCGTGCTCCATCTGAAATTCGCCGCAATCCACCTTCAACAGGTTCTTGCTGCTACCGTGCAGCACTTCAGCGAGAGCTTCCACAGTGCGCGTTTTCCCGGTGCCGGTAGGTCCGAGCAGCAGAACAACGCCAACGGGGCGGCCTTCGGGCGAAAGACCCGCCTGGTGCATTTGCACGTAAGGAATGATAGTTTCAATTGCTTCTGGTTGACCGACCAGCAAATCGCTAAGCCGGGCGACCAGACCGTCAGCATCTTCGGGCAGCTTGGAGCGTTTAGAACGCCCCGAAAGATTATGAGATCGCATCCGTTCCTCGGGTGGAAAATTGTGCGAACAAGCGAAGCAACGCCGGACTGGCGAGTGCTCCGGCTGTTTGCATCCGTTCACTTCTAATGCCCGGAGTGTAGCGGCGCGGAGCGTGTCGATTGCACGGCGCTGCGCCTGATCGCAGGCGGCCTGGCCTCGATCGTGTCTGCGTAAGTATCTGGATCGTCGAGGTTTACACGGACGCAAAAATTCTTTGAGTATTTTGAGCGAGCGCGTGACTGTGTCCGGCGGCTACATCATAGCCACCGGCGGAGCGGGTTCGTCGGGACTTCCGGCAGTCGAAAGAGGCCCGCGAATCATGAGAAACGCGAGCCCAAGCAGAACGAGCAGACCGACCAGATAGGAGGGGTGGTGAAAGATCTGGAGGTGAGCGCGAATGCTCGGTGGCGCAAACTGCAGGCCGGCCCAAACGAGACCGAGAATGGCTTCTCCGGCAATCAAACCCGAAGCCGTGAGAACGCCGGCGTTATCGACGCGCGCTTTTTGCCCTTCGTTATAGCCGCGGCGGGAAGCGACGCGATCGCCGAGCCAGCGGATCACGCCGCCCACAAAGATGGCAAAAGTGGTTTCGAAGGGCAGGTACATGCCGACCGCCACCAGCATCGGACTTTTCACGTTCATGGCGATGAAAGCGAAGCCCATCAGGATGCCGACAACCACGAGCGGCCAAGGCATATCGCCGCCGACGATACCCTGCGCGAGTAACGCCATCAAGCCAGCTTGCGGCGCGGGCAGTTGCCGATCGCCAAAGCCGGTGCCGCCGGCCCTGATGTTTCCTTCATGCAGCAGCACGAGCGGGAAATACATGACGAGACTGGCGACTACGACGGCGAGTAGTTCAGCGATTTGAATATTGCGCGGCGTCCCGCCGAGGATGTAGCCGACCTTGAAATCCTGGAGCAATTCGCCGGCGACAGCGGAAGAAACGCAGACGACGGTGGCAACGCCCAACACCGCCGCGACTCCGCCAATGCCAGAGACGCCGAGCGAGATCATGAGCAGCGCGGCAATGATCAGAGTCGAAATGGTCAAGCCGGAAACCGGGTTGTTCGACGAACCGATCATGCCGCAGAGGCTGCCCGAAACTGTAGCGAAGAAGAACCCGAGAATTAGCATGACGACCGCCGCGACCACGCCACCGGCCACCTGTCCGGAGAAATAGATGTAGAGCCCGATCATCAAAGCGAAAAATAGAGCGATTAGAGAGAAGACAATCTTCGGGCTCATGTAGCGTTCCGTGCGTCGAAGCGCGGCGGCTTGTTCGGCGGTCTGCCGCATATCGGTGAAGGCGCGGCCCAATCCCGCAACCAGGCTGGAGCGCATGCGGAACAAGGTGTAGCCAGCGCCGACGAGCATCCCGCCGACTGAGACCGGGCGCACGATATAACGCCAGACGCTATTGGCCAAATCGCTCCATGAACTATCAGTCGCGCCAGGCGGCAGGAAATTATGCAGCTGTGGGCCGAGAAAGTAAATGAGCAGCGGCACCATCAGTCCCCAGGCCAGCACGCCGCCAGAGAATTGCAGGGCGGCGAGACTGGGCCCGATGACGTAGCCAACCCCGAGGTAAGCGGGGCTGATACTGGGCGCGGAGAACACAGTGGTGCCTCCGGTCGCGAGAAAGTTGGCGGAACCGATGCCCCCCAAACGAACGCGGCTCGAACCAAATCGGCCGATGCCGAGCGCGAACTCGCGATCAGCCGCAAACAAACCAAAACGGCCGAGCAGAAAAACCAGACCGCCGACCCCGATATTCCAGAACAGAAACTTAGCGGCCTGCGCGCCGCGCTGTCCGGCTTTGTGGATTTCGGAGGCGGCAAGCGATTCAGGGAAGGGAAGTTCCGGATCGTCCACCATAATGCGGCGCACAAGCGAAATGAAGAGAACGCCCAGGACACTGCCGACTAGGATGAGGACGGTAGATTTCCAATACGCGTCCTTGAAGCCGAAGGAGGGCCACGCCCGCGCAATCAAGAACGCGGGGATGGTAAAGATGGCGCCCGAAGCCACGCCTTCGCCAATGGAGCCGCTCGTGCGAGCAATATTTTCTTCGAGCAGCGAACCCTTCCATGTTCGGAGAACGGCCATGCTGATGACCGCGGCCGGGTATGTGGCGGCGACCGTAATTCCGGCGCGCAACCCGAGATACGCATTCGCGGCGCCGAGCACGACTGTCATGCACAGGCCCAGCAGCACCGCGCGCACGGTGAGCTCGCGCATCTCGACATGCTCGGGTACGAAGGGCTTGAACTGCCGTTCAGCTGATGTGCTCATGAAGTTCAATCATGCCTCAACCGAAGCGGAGCGGGAAGTACCATCTAAAATTGAAGCGGATTTTCTGCACGCTGCTCGCTCTTACCGCGATTTACTGCGCCCTGATTTACCTCCCGTTCCAGCGGCATTTGTGGTTTGACGAACTGCTCACGTATTACATTGCGCGAGCCCCAAATCTGGAGCTGGCCAGAAAATGGGATTTGACTCCGCCGCTCATGCACGTGCTGGCGCATGTGTGTTTAGCCTGGAGCAACGGTAATCCAATCGCGGTAAGAATACCGTCAGTGGTCGCCTTCTATATTGGCAGCCTGGCGCTCTTTGGCTACGCGGCTCGAAAGCTTGGCTACTGGTTTGGCATAGTGCTGGTGCTTGTGCTTTGGTACAGCCCGACGTTTCCGTATGCGACGGAGGCCAGGCCTTACGCCCTGCTTTACTGCTTCTTCTGCTGCCTGTTGTTTTGCTGGGATCTCGCCGCGACGAATCAGATTCGGAAGACCGCGTTAGCGGGTGTCGCGCTTTTTTCCTTCGGCCTCGTGAATGCGCATGTGCTTGCGCCGTTATCCATTCTGCCGTTTGTGGCGGCCGAACTGGTGCGTTGGAAGCGAAGCCATAAGGCTGACGTTGCGCTTTGGGCGGCGCTCTTGCTGCCCCTGGGATTCGTATTCAGCTATTTTCCCCTGATTCGGAGCTATCAGACCATTGGGCATTATCCGCTCGCATTTCAGGCATCGTTGCACGCGCTCGCTTCTTATTACTGGCACACGTTTACCGGAGTGGTATTGTGTCTCGCGACCGCCTGGGCCGCGGCGAAGCTCGCTCAGATTATTGACACGCGGAGGCGAGCGCAGGCGTACCCGCGCGGTTCCGCCGAACCCGCAGACGCGGTTCTGATGCTTGTTGTGTCGCTTGTGCCCGTCGTGCTGGACGTGATTATGATGCGGGACCACGCGCCGTTCTGGGGCCGCTACTGCATCACTTCGGCCGTAGGCTTGTACGGCATAGCGGTGTTTGTGCTGGCTTCCCCTTTTCGCCGTTCGCCGCATGCCGGCGTGGCCGCGGCGAGCGCCGTTTGCCTGCTGCTGCTTGGACAAATGTGGATTGCGCCCTGGTATCAGAATTTCGCCCATCCGCCGGCTATGAATGTCGAAGCGTTCGCGGCCATTCATCCGGATTTGCCGATCGTGGCCGCTAGCGGATTGAGCTTTGTCGAAATGAGCAAGTACGAGAGTCCGGCCATCGTCTCGCGCTTATATTATTTGCGAGATAGGGCGGCCGCCTTGCAATTTGCAAATGCCACGATGTTTGAAGACCTGGACGGTTTTCAGGCGGCATTTCATTTTCCGGGCACGGTTGAGTCGTACCCGGACTTTGTTGCGGCGCATCGGCACTTTCTCGTGTTCGGCACGATAGATTACCCGGAAGACTGGCTGCTGCGAAAGGTGAGGGCCGACGGCGCAAAAATCCGACTGATCGGCTCGTTTGCAACACCCTACAAAGACAAAAATCTATACGAAGTTTGGTTGGCGCGGAACACGCGGTGATTCGGCGGCTCCTGCCGCCAGCGCCTTGGGACGAGCTACGGAGAAAGCGCGGATGGCTTCGAGGATGCGCGACTGATCTGACTCGGAGAGTCCGCTGTAAATCGGTAAGCGGAGCAGCCGGTCGCTGATTCGTTCGGCCACCGGGCATTGTCCGGGAAAGCCGCCGAAGCGTTTGCCCATCGCCGAGAGATGCAGCGGCATGTAATGAAAAACGCTCAGAATACGATGGCGATTCAAATGTTCAATCAACGCCGTTCTCGATTCATGATCCGGCATGACGAGATAGAACATGTGGTACGTCTGATCGCAATAGGCCGGCACGAAGGGTAATTGGACGCCCGAGTTGGCCGCCCACTCGCCCAAACCCTCCTCATAACGAAGCCAGCAGGCGCGTCGCTTCGCCTGAATAGACTCGCGTACTTCGAATTGGGCAAACAGGACGGCCGCCAGAATGTCGGAGAGCAGATAACTGGAGCCCAGGTCAACCCAGGTGTACTTATCCACCGCGCCGCGGAAGAACTGCTTGCGATCGGTCCCTTTTTCGCGGATGATCTCAGCGCGCTCGAGATACTCCGCATCATTGATCAGCAGGGCGCCGCCCTCACCACAACTAAAATTCTTCGTCTCGTGAAAGCTTTGGGTAGCGAGAGCGCCGAACGTGCCGAGCGGCCGATTTTTGTAAGCGCCAAACAGGCCGTGAGCGTTGTCTTCGACAACTGCCAGCCCGTGCCGTTGCGCGATCGCCAAAATCTCGTCCATCTCGCAGCCAACGCCGGCATAATGCACTGGAATGATGGCCCTGGTCCTCGGGGTGATCCAGCAAGCAAGCTGCCCCTCATCGAGATTCATCGTGTCGGAGCGGATATCGGCGAAGACTGGCCTGGCGCCACGCATGGCAAAAGCATTAGCGACAGAGGGGAAGGTAAAGGACGGGACAATAACTTCGTCACCGGGTTGGAGCCGCAACAGCAGCGCCGCCATTTCGAGCGCGTGCGTGCAGGACGTGGTAAGTAGCGCCTTACGAACGCCTAATGCGGATTCAAGGATTCCGTGGCATTTCTCAGTGAAGGCGCCATCACCACAAAGACGAAGGGCCTGATAAGCCTGGTCGATGTATTGCGCTTCCGTTCCCACTTTGCTTACGCAATTGAACGGTATGTCCTCTTCAGCAATTATTCCCAGATCGTTTAGCCCTAGAATCGGTCTTCCCTGTCCGCGCAAGTGCGGCGCAAACTTCCCCTGTACCTAAAATTTTACTTGGGTGTAAACCAGTTGTCGTTACGATGTAGTTCTGGTACTTATTTGGCCCAAATAAACTGAGCGGCGCTGGGCCCGGTGTTGAGCAGCAAGTCCAGAATCGAGACCTGCGGGTCAAAAGGCGGGAAGAGTTGCGGGTATTCGGGATACTCGTAAGTCATCCACTCGACAGCAATCCCGGCACTCTCGAGCGCAACCACATCTAAATAGTCGCGGGCAGCTGGTCCGCTGATATAACGAGTTGCGCCAAGCGCGCGCAGAATTGATAAAAGTCGAGGGGTTTTGGCGCCCGTAGCGGAGAGAGAAGAACTACGCACGAAACGAGTGTGTCCGATCCCCAGGGCACTGGCGAGCTCGATGGTTGTCGCGATGGTGAACTCGGCCAAATTATCCCCCTCGGCGCGATACCATCCTTCAATCATCGAGCGATATTGCGCAAAGTAGGGGGCGCGACTGTAGCTATGCCGAATGGTTTCCCAGTGTTTGTGCCGCCATAGCCCATCGGATTGAGTACGCATTTCGTTAATGGCGACATCTTTGCGATGCGCGCCGTGCGATTGAAGCGGGATTGTCAGCCATTGCGAGCCGGCGGCTGTCTTGATGCGGTTGCGATTTCGCCAGCTGCGCCCCTGTTCATACTGCACATCATCGTAGAAGACGAACGTGTCCGCCTTCTGAATCTGGTGAAAATAGCCGCGCCAGGGAATGTAAGACGGCTGCAGGATGACACAGTTCATGAGCGGCGAGGCAATTGATCGCCTTCGGGAACATGGCCGTGAAAACGACGGACAAGATATTGCGGCCGAGCTTTTGACTCAACGAAGATTTTGCCTACATACATGCCGATCACCCCGAGCACGCTGATGATTGTGCCGCCCAGAAACCAGAGCGACACCATGATTGAAGTAAACCCGGATAAGATGACGTCCGGATGCAGCCATTTCTCAATCACGAGTTTGCCGGCGTAGGCCAGCGACAAGAGCGTGATAACCAGCCCGCCGACGAAGATCACAGTGAGCGGATAGCTTGAAAAAGAAGTGACCGCATCAACCGAGAGAGATATAAGTTTGACTGGAGTATAAGTGGATGCGCTCGGACGGCGTGTCTTATCGACATAACGGGGGCGCTGGACAAAGCCGGCCCAGTGGAAAAGGCCCATTACAAAAATATGGGTTTCGCTGAAGCGGTTCAGGGCATCCACATAAGGACGGCGCATCAACCGGGCGGTGCAGCCGTTCTCGGGAATGGGCGTCTCGGAAGCAACATTGAAAAAACGATAAAAAATCGTTCCGGTATGGCGTTTCAGGGCCGAGCCTTCACGCGAGCGTTGCACACCGTACACGATGTCGGCTTGCGTTTCTTCCAGATCCCGCCAGAAATCGATCAGCCATTCCGGCTTCTCCTCGAGATCGATGTCGATCAGAAAAACAAACTCGCCTTGCGCGTGGCGCAAACCGGCGAGGATCGCCGGATGGTGGCCAAAGTTGCGCGAGAGCTCGACGATGCGTACGTGTTCATCTTTTTCAAGCAACGAGAGAGCGATATCCAGCGAGTTATCCGGTGAACCGTCGTCCACCAGGATGATTTCGTAGGAATCGGTGATGCTCGCCGCGGCCGAGGTGATGCGGTGGTGAAAATCAGCAATGAAATCGGCGGACCGATACATCGTGCTGACGATGGAGAGTTCAGGCTTGGGCAAGTTCATCATTGCGCCACGGGGCGCCGGTCAAGTTCAGAAACGCTACCTTCTTCTGTTCGTCTTTTCTAACTTAAACCCTGGCCTGATCCCTTGATTCGGAAGCCGATTTCGCCGTGCGCCAAATCCCGGTCACACGCCGGGCAAATTTTTCTTTCTCCTTTGTCGCCTGCGAGTTAGCCCTTCTCTCTTGGCTGCATGTTACGCCGCAGTCGCGCACCGCATGCTAGCGTGAGACCCAAAGCGAAGGAGTTTCCCGCCATGAACAATCGTGAACATCAGGAACAACATCTCGACGACGAGTTCAGCCCCGAGTTCATCGCCGCCGCGCGTGCCCATCGCGCCGAAGTGCACCGCAAAGCCGGTATCGGCGAACCTCATCTCTCCACCGGACCGCGCACGTCTGAGGGCAAAGCGATCTCCTCCCGCAACTCCTTTAAACACGGGCTCGCTTCTGGCGAGATCGTCGTCGCCGGCGAAGATCCGCTCGAGTTCGATACTCATCTCCAGGCTCTCCTGCTCGAACATCAGCCGGCCGATCACACCGAACATCTTCTTGTAAACGAGATGGCTCAATCCTGGTGGCTTATGCAGCGCGCTGGCCGGCTGCAAGCCGACTGCTTCGCCAACTGCGCACAACTCGCCGACGAGAAACAATTGGCCCTCTTCCTGCGCTACCGCATTACCTATGAACGCGCCTTCTACAAAGCCCTCAACACGCTCACGAAATTGCAGAAAGAGCGTCGCAAGCTTTCGCCGGAGCGCCATGAGCGGCCCCACCACCAGTTCGTTTCGCAGCGCGCATGTCCAAAGTCGCCGGCGCCTGTCAAAATCGGCGTTGAACGTCTGGCAAACTGTCCCGTTGTTGGCGAAGCACCCCAGTTCGTTTCGCAGAAACTCGAAAGCCCTTCGCACAACCCAGAGTTGGCCGCAAAGCCGAGCCAAAGCAGCCGGCTAAAGGTTCCCGATGCGGCGCGCGCCGCGTAAAACTCACAGGCAGCTGCGCAAATTCCTGCGATCGATTTCTATTCTTGTTCTATTCTTGAGCGGAAAGTTGTTGGTCTGAGTCCCGCCACGCACTGATCTTCAGGCGGCGGCACACCCAGCACAGGTCTTCTTCTGTCGTATGCGGAAAAGTAGGAGGCGGACACGCTGTCCCGCACACAGCGCATTTCTGCGTGGCAACGGGCCGATCGCCTTCGACCGACTTCTTCGCCATTGCCATTATCTCTGGCGAGATGATGGGTTCGGAGATCGGCTTTTTCTTCACTGTCTTCACTATAAACTACTTCTGCCGCAAACCAGTCTCCCGCAGGCTTACCATGAGTATTGTTTCGTACGAGCAGTTCCTTGCCCTCGGCGTAATGGAACTTCTTACGCTCCCTGATGATGAATGACATAGCCTTCGTTTTCCCCGGCCAGGGTTCGCAATACTCGGGCATGGGTCAGCTCCTCGCCGCCGAATTCCCGGAGGCTGCTCGCACCTTCGAAGAGGCTGACGACACTCTCGGCTTCTCTCTTTCCCAACTCTGTTTCGCCGGCGCGGAAGAGGATCTGAAGCAGACCGAAAATATGCAGCCCGCTCTGCTCGCCGTTTCGGTCGCCGCGTATCGCGTGCTTGCCGGCCGCTGTCCTCCTCCCTCGCGCCTTGCCGGTCACAGCTTGGGCGAGTATTCCGCTCTCGTTGCGGCTGGCAGCTTGCACTTTCCTGACGCTCTTCGCCTGGTCCGTCTACGCGGCTGCTACATGCAGCAAGCCGTTCCCCCAGGTGTGGGTGCCATGAGCGCCCTCATTAAATTGCCCGCTGGTCAACTGGATCACGTCTTGGCCGAAGCCGCCCAGGGTGAAATCGTGCAGGCCGCGAATTTCAATTCTCCCGAACAGGTCGTCATTGCCGGCCATACCGCGGCCGTCGCGCGCGCCGAAGCCCTCGCCAGGGCCGCCGGCGCCAAACGCGCCATCCGCTTACCCGTGAGCGCCCCCTTCCACTGTTCTCTCATGCGCCCCGCCCAAGCCCAGCTGCAGCCTCACCTCGATGCCGCCCCCTTCCAAAATCTCAATGTCCCCGTGGTCAACAACTGGCAGGCCCGTCCCGTTTCAACCGCCTCCGCTGCCCGCCTGGGCCTCTTCGAACAGATCCCCAACCCTGTCCAGTGGACTGAGACAATTCTGGAAATGGCCCACTCCGGTTGTAGGCGTTTCGTGGAAGTCGGCGCCGGCTCCGTCTTGCTTGGTCTCCTGCGTAAAATCGACGCCAGCTTGCAGAGTACCGGATTCGGTGAACCCGCCGATATGACCAAACTCGAGGCTCTGCTCGCTTGACGCAAGACCGCCGTCCTCCGCTTGACAGCCCGGGAGTGCTTCGCCAGACTGAGATGAGTCCGCTAAATCTAGGGGTTCTAAGAGGTTAAAGTTATGAAATTGCCGTGCGCTCGCACCTGTTATCTAGCCGTCGGGGGGCTCGTTTGAGGAAGTTTGCTTTCGTTTTCCTGGCTTGCGGGGCTCTTGTCCTCCGCGCGCAGGATGCCTCCTCTTCTGCCCCGGCTCAGGCGCCCGCTCCCAATACCAACGGCAACGTCTTCGGAAGTCTCGCCAGCAGCTTGTTGCAGGGCGATTTCGTCAACTATTACGCTTTCGCCAGCGCTGTGTTTAACTCGACACAACAGGTGCTAGGCGGCGGCTCGGGCGGTGCCGGCATTAGCCTGGGCGGCGGAATCGATATCTCCAAACACACTGCTAGTTCCGTCCTTGCCCTGAACTATCGAGGTGACTTCCGGGACTACGCCAACGGTCCCAGCGGAACGGGTACTGATCAATATCTGAGCCTTGTCTATTCCAGACGATTAGGCCGGCGCTGGTCGATTTCTTTCAGCGACTCGGCCGGCATCCTTTTCTACAACACCGCTTATTACCCGAACCTCAACACCGGCGGGGTTAACAACAATCCATTCAGTCCTAGCACACGCTTCCTCTCGAGCGGCGTTTTCCTTACTTATCAGCAAACACGGCGCCTTAGTTACACCATAGGCGGCGACTTTTTCCTGTCTCGCTATAGCTACCCCGGTGCTATTGGCTCGATCGGCGGCATCGAATCAGCTTCGGTCGCATATCAGCTCACCGAACGTACTTCGATTGGCGGCACCTACTCCCACGACAACTTCTATTTCCAACAGCACGCCGGAACTACCGACATCGATGGTGGTTACTTCAATGTGAAGCATCTCTTTGGCCGTGATTGGAATGTACACGCCTCTGCCGGCCTGACGGAAGCCCACACTTACGGCATCATCACCACACCCGTCAGCGTCATCCTGGGCGGTCGGCCTGTGACCATCGGTTACATCACCGGACCCTATGACACCAGGGCGCTTGTCCCTACCTTTGATGGAGGCGTGACTCGCAGGTTTCGCACCTTCAGCCTTTCCGCCAATGCTGGGCGCGGTGTCAACCCGGGTAACGGTACCTACCTTACGTCGTCCCACACCTACTTCGGCGGGAGCGCCTCCAAACCCCTTCATGCTTCCGTAATCAGCGGCAACTTCTTTTACTCGCGGGTCACCAGCATCGCGAACCAGGTCTCGCAAGCCTACACCCAAAATAGCTTTGCCATCTCTTACTCCCGCATCCTGATGCCTCACCTGTCGGTCTATGGGACCTACCAATACCTGCGCTACGGCACTCTGGGCACCTATGGATCAAGCTCCGATAACGTTTTCATTTTCGGCGTTTCGTTCAGCAGTAAGAATCTTCCGTTGAGCCTGCCCTAGTTCCCTGAACTGCTGGCCGCCGTTACTTCCCGCAGCCGGTCCGCGAAGTTCTCGCCCGATTCGGTTTCAAGCCTGCGTTTTGCTACCGGCAGCGTCGCGTCTAACTCGTGTACCAGCCTCAGCAGGCTCTTGATATTCGACTCAACCAGCTTGGCGCTTCCCGGAATGTCCGGCTGCGGTAGAAAGTACGTGTCTACTCCGAATTCGATCCGCAGATCCTCCTGTTTGTCCGCGGCTTGCACAGTCCCGTTGTCGAACTCCGGCCCGAAACATGCCAGCACTACCCGTGCCGGCTGCAGCTTCCAGTCGCCGTTCAACTGCCACAAATCCCACCAGCTTTCTAGCCGGTAGGCGACATCGTCGCCAGCATATTCCTGCAGCGTTGGTGAAAGTTCGGCCGGATCGAGCGGCCCATTGATGGGTCGCTCCAGCAGCGCCGGTTCGGTTGCTGCCACCGCGTGAATCGACAACACCGACTGCGGCTGCGGCCGCTGCGAAAACGGAAACTGCCGCAACAACTTCTCGAATTGCCGCAGCCGGCTCCCCTGCACGCCCCGTTCCAGCCACAAAGACAGAGATAATTGATCCGTCACTCTTCCAATGTAATGAATCGTTGGGCAGCTCCTCGACCTGCGGCGGCCTGTTTAGCTCTCTGTGCTCGATAATAAAAGCTAACGGCTCGTTCTTGTCCAATCCAATCACTACCGACCTGGTCCAAATCAAACGCTTCGGCGAAAAGGGCAGGGAAGAAAACCGCCGCTTTCGCTCCTGGATGAAAAGCCATAACTTCGTCGAACGCCGCCTCAAAGCCATGGCCCAGGAAGTAGAAGATAAAATCGACTGCACTGCCTGCGCCAATTGCTGCCGCGTAGCCACTACGCCGATTACGGATCGCGATGCTGATCGGCTCGCTCGTTATCTCGGTATGAAACTCGCCGAGTTCCTGCGTGACTACACCGTCGAATCGCAGGATGAAGGCCGTATTCTGCGCCGCACCGAAAACGGCTGTGTCTTTCTGGAAGGCAATCTCTGTTCGGTCTATGAGGCGCGCCCGGCCACTTGCGAGCTTTTCCCGCATCTCGTTAAAGGCAACGGTTCGCTCGTGAGCCGCATGTGGCACATGCCCGATCGCGCCGTCTACTGCCCAATCGTCTTTAATACCCTTGAGGAGTGGAAGCACGAAACCGGCTTCCGCAAATGACGGTTCTGCTTCTCTTCCTGCTCTTCTCTCTGATGGCCGCTGTAGCTTTCGCCGCGTATCAGTTTGCCGACGCGAAACGCTGGCGGCGCACCGCATCCGAACGCGCTCAGCAATCCGAAACGCACCGCGCGGAGGCGGAAGAGGCGCGTCAGGCCGCGATTCGTCAGGAAGTCGAAACCGCTAAGGTGCGCGAAGTCGCCGATCTTCAGCTCAAACTCCTGACCCAGTCGCAGTCCCAGCTTGAAGAGCGCTTTCGTGTCCTCGCTGCCGACGCGCTTCAGTCCAATAGCCAGCTTTTTCTTGATCGCAGCCGCGAACACTTTGCTCACCTCGTTGAACCTGTCAGCCAGTCGCTTCGCCGCTTTGAAGACCAGGTGCAAAGCCTTGAGCAATCGCGCATCGGGGCCTATGAGGGCATAACCGCCCAGGTGCAGGCGCTCACGGACCTGCAAGAGCGTGTCCGGCAATCCACTGAACAGCTCAAGACCGCCCTGCGCTCCCCGATTCAGCGCGGACGCTGGGGCGAGATGCAGCTGCGTCGCGTCGTCGAACTCTCCGGTATGCTCGAGCACTGCGATTTCGCCGAACAGGAGACCCTGTTCGGGGAGCGCCGCCAGCGCCCGGACCTGATCGTGCAGCTTCCCAATGGCTGTCAGGTAGTTGTCGATTCCAAAGTGTCTCTCGAAGCCTACCTGCGCGCCGTCGAATGTGAAGACGAAGCTGCCCGTGCCGCCTATCTCGCCGACCATGCCCGCCAGATCCGCACCCACGTGAAAGCTCTGGCCGAGAAAGCCTATTGGCAACAGCTGCCCGGCTCGCCCGAATTCGTCGTCGCCTTCTTGCCGCTCGAATCGCTCTTCAGCGCCGCTCTTGAGCATGATCCCGACTTACTGGCCTTTGCGGCCCGCAGCCGCGTCGTCATCGCCAGCCCCATCACCTTGATCACACTGTTGCTAACTGTGGCGCACGGCTGGCATCAGCAGCGCGTGGCGGAGGACCTCAAGAGTGTCGCCGAAACCGGCGCCCAGCTCTACGACCGTCTCCTGACCATGAGCGAAAACTTCACCAAATTAGGCGAGGTCCTTGAAAAAACCGTCGCTACCTACAACACCACTGCCAATGCTCTCGAACGGCGCGTATTTGCCTCGGCCCGTCGCTTGAAGAACATCCATTCCGCCACTGCCGCCGAAATCGAAACCGTACGGGAAATAGAGCTAACCCCGCGTACCAGATCGGCGAATCCGTCGCCCGCAGACCAGCGCCTGCCGATAGACTGATCGAATGCCAAACATGGTCCGGCACGCAAGCCTTGTCCCGCTTGTGGCTTCCGCTCTGACCCTGCCTGCCCTCCTTTGTGGGCAGGCGCAAGTGACGCACGCGACCAGCCCGTTCATCGCCGTGCGGGAGCCTGCGGTCGCTCTGGTTCACGTGCGCGTCATTGACGGAACAGGTAGCCCCATGAAGCCGGACCAGACCATTCTTATTGAGAACGGTCTCATTTCCGCGTTCGGCGACGCTGGGAAGACGCCGCTTCCCGCGGGCGTCCGCCAACTCGACCTTGCCGGCAACACTGTCTACCCCGGGCTGGTCGGTATGCACGAGCATCTGTTCTATCCGTCCGGAGGCGGCAACATGCCCGTTTACCATGAGCTCGCCTTTAGCGCTCCGCGACTCTATCTGGCGTCAGGCATAACCACCATGAGAACTGCCGGATCGCTTGAACCTTATACCGACATCAACCTCAAGCACCTGATCGAAGCCGGCGCGCTACCCGGCCCAAAGATGGACGCAACCGGTCCTTACATCGAAGGGCCGGGCGGTTTCTCAGTTCAAATGCCGCGCATCACCGCACCGGAACAGGCCCGGCGACTGGTGGATTACTGGGTCGGGGAAGGCGTCACCTCTTTCAAGGCTTATATGAATATCTCGCGCGATTCGCTGGCCGCAGCCATCGAGCAAGCGCACCGACACGGTCTTAAAATTACCGGACATCTCTGCTCGATCGGCTTTACTGAAGCGGCTGAGCTCGGTATTGACGATCTGGAGCATGGGCTGGTAGTCGACACCGAATTTACCCCCGGCAAGAAGCCCGGCATTTGTCCCGCTGGCGGACAAAATCTGGAGCCGATAGAAAAGCTCGATGTCAAAGGGCCCGAACTCGCAAGGCTCATTCAGACTCTGGTCACGCATCATGTGGCCATCACTTCGACGCTCTCCGTTTTCGAGGCATTCATTCCAGGCCGGCCACCGTTCAGCGATCGGATGCTCGATGCCATGGCGCCGGCGGCCAGGACCAGCTACTTGCTCTCCAAAGAGCGGATCGCCGGGCGGCCTGTGTTTACCATGTCGCTTGCCTTTCAGAAAGAGATGCAATTCGAGCGTGAGTTCGCCGCTCGCGGCGGATTGCTGATTGCCGGCTGCGATCCGACCGGTAATGGCGGCGCGCTCCCCGGCTTCGGCGATCAGCGCAACCTCGAGCTGCTCGTCGAAGCCGGGTTCAAACCCGAAGAGGCCATCCGCATCTACACTTTGAACGGCGCTGAATATCTGCGACAAGCGGATCGGATCGGTTCCATCGCGCCCGGCAAAACGGCCGACCTGGTAGTTGTCGAAGGCAACCCCGCAGCCCGCATCGCAGATGTTGAAAAGGTGAAATACGTCTTCAAACAAGGCATCGGCTACGATTCAGCCAAGCTTATCGATTCTGTGCGAGGCACTGTGGGCATAGAGTAGCGAGCGCACCATCTTCCCGGTCCCCGCCCTGTTCCGTTCTCGGAAGGTTCGCTACTTCTGTGAAACGAATTTCTAGCTCAGGCATTAGTGATTCAGCTTTTCCGTAATCGTGACGGGTGCCGTCAGCTGAAACGTCAGCTGTGCTTCATTCGGTATCACAGCCGCCTTGCCACGCGTCGCTAGCACCACTCCTGTGCCCGCCGCGCCGCCTGCACCCGCTCCGATGGCCGCGCCCTTACCGCCGCCTCCCAGGGCGCCAATAATTGCCCCTAAAGCCGCGCCGCCCGCAATCTTGGCCGCATCGTTGCCCGTGCTCCTCGCACCCTGCTTCTCGATCGAATTCGTGGAAACCGCAATCCGTTGTCCATCGGTTGTATTGATTTCGGTCAAAGCCAGTTGCAGGCTTGCTACGCCCCGTACCCGTCCCGCTTTATCGGCTTGTACAATCCTCCCCAAAACTTTGGAGCCCTTATCCGCGATGATAAAACCCTCCCGGATAATTGGTTCGTCCAGCGTCCCGCGAAAAACGTCGTCCGTATAGTTGTGATCTGTTGAAAGCTTCTCACCCAGCCGAATGATCAGGCGTGTTCCAGCGGCCAATTCGACTACGTGAGGCTGCGGCGTGGGCGGCGCCTCTTGGGCCGGCGAATTCGCCGCAGGTATGGGCGCCGGTGACGACTGGCTTGTTGCCGGATAACCCCCTGCCGGATAGCCGCCCGGTCCATTAGTTGGTGGCGGAGCAGCCGGCAATGCAGGCGAAGTAGATGGCAGCGTGTTTTGCACTACCTGTACCGGACCATTCGTTTCGGCGACCCTTTCCTTGGCTGCCTTCCGCCGCGAAACGGCGGTCGGCGAAGCTGAGCTCTTCTTCACCGGCGCCTTTTTCGCCTCGCGCTCTGGGGGCGGCGCTTGCTGCTCCGGTTCCGGCGCGGGCGGCGTAGGCGCGGGTTCGGGCATCGTTGCCGTCTCCGTCGGAACCGTCTCTACGCTCTGCCGGTCGTGTACCCTGACGTACACCACCGCGCTCGCCAGCGCCAGGACCAAGCCCGCCACAAACGCTCCTACGATCCTGATTACACTTCCGCTCACTATCGCCGCTCTCAATTATTCAAACGTAAGCCCTTAGACAAACGTTGCGCTAGCGGGCAGCTAAAATAGGGAAAACCTGATTCATTTGGGTTCTGTCTTCAGCTGCCCTGCATGTCCGATCGAATTATCTCAGGCTTTTTCCCTTCCGGCTACCAGATCGGCTCCGTCGCGATCCGTCCCGCGACGGTCCTGGCGCCTATGGCCGGTGTCACCGACACCGTTTTCCGCCGTCTCATCCGGAACCAGGGCGGTTGCGGCCTCCTGATGACCGAATTCACTAGCTCCCACGGCGTGGTTAGTACCCGTAAAGCTAAGAAACCCAACAAGAATTTCCGATATCTCTACTTTCAGCCCGAAGAGCATCCGATCACTTGCCAGTTATTCGGCTCCGATCCGGCCGTGATGGCCGAAGCCGCTAAAGTCTGTGAGGATCGCGGCTTCGACATCGTCGATATCAACTTTGGCTGTCCGGTCAACAAAGTCGTGAAATGCAATGGCGGCTCCGGGCTGCTGCGTGACCTGCCGCTGGTCGAAGACATCCTCCGGCGAGTTCGTTTGGCAATTTCGATCCCCCTCACCTGCAAATTTCGCGCCGGCTGGAACGATCACGAACTGGTTGCCGTCCGCATGGCGCAAATCGCCGAGGATTGCGGACTCGCCGCAGTCGCGTTACACCCGCGTACCCGCGAACAAGGTTACAGCGGCCGCGCCGATTGGTCCCGCATCGCCGAAGTCAAAGCCGCGGTCAAAATTCCCGTGATTGGCAATGGCGACATCACTACCCCCGAGGATGCCGTCCGCATGCACCAGGAAACCGGCTGCGATGCCGTCATGATCGGCCGAACCGCTTCCTACAATCCCTGGATCTTCCGGCAGATTGCCGACTACCTCTCGACTGGCGCCTACCATGTGCCATCCGACCAGGAGCGCCACGAAATGATGAAGACCTACTACCTGATGCTCCAGCAGCACGGCGAATCGGACGCCATCGGCAAAATGAAGCAGTTCGCCACTTATTTCACCCACGGCATCCGCAACGGTGCTAAACTCCGCACGGAAATCTACCGCGCCTCCGAGGTGAAGCAAATTCTGGCTATCGTCGACCAGTTCTTCTCCGCCAACGAACTGGCCTTGGAAGTCGCTTGAAGCAGGTTCAACTCATTACAGACGGCGCCTGCAAGGGAAATCCCGGCCGCGGTGGCTGGGCTTGTATTCTGCGCTTCGGCGAATTCAAGCGGGAAATCTTCGGATCGAGCCCGCACACTACCAACAACCGCATGGAGCTCGCCGCCGCTATCGAAGGGCTCAAAAGATTGAAGGAGTCCTGCGCCGTCGAAATCGTCACTGATTCTGAATACGTGAAAAACGGCATGACGAAATGGATTCACGGCTGGAAACGAAATAATTGGCGCAAAGCCGACAAACAGCCGGTCAATAACCAGGATCTCTGGATTGCTCTGGACGAATTGGTAAGCACCCACCAGCTTAAGTGGACTTGGACCAAAGGCCATGCCCGGCATGAAGACAATAATCGTTGCGACGAATTGGCCAGCCAGGCCGCCGAGCAGCAAATCTCGAGCGATCCCAAACCAGGAGCCGACCGCTACTCGCTACATGCCGGAATCCACGCATAGCGGCCGGCGTATCTGCCTCTTCGGCGGCACCTTCGATCCGGTACACTTCGCTCATCTGCGGGTCGCGCAGGAAGCGCTGAAGCAGTGTCATCTGAATGGCATAGTGTTCATTCCGGCGGGCGTTCCGCCGCATAAAGCCGTGGGTAGAGTGACGCCTTACGAAGATCGCCTGCACATGGTCGAGATCGCTTGTGCCCCTTATCCGGAATTTGAGGTATCCCGGCTGGAGGAGGGCACGCGCCGCAGCTATACCATCGAAACCGTCGAACGCTTCCGGAAAATGCTGTCTCCCGCCGACGAGCTGTTCTTCCTGATTGGAGCCGACGCTTTCAACGAGATCGAGAGCTGGCATCGTTGGCAGGACCTGATTCAACTGATCGAGTTTATTGTGGTAACGCGACCCGGAGGTTGCTACAAAGTTCCGCCGGGTGCCCAGGTTCAGAAGCTCAATGGGCTGGAACTGCCGATTTCGAGCTCGGCCATCCGTGCCAGATTAGCTGCCAGAAAGCCAACACCGGAACTTCCGGATGGAGTCCGAGCTTTCATCGAAGAGCGCGGACTCTATCTAAAGAAACGAAAGACTACTGTTTTGCGGTAACGCAGAACTGGTCGAAAGCCTGCGTCAGTATTTTCGCAATCTGCGGCGCTTCACTGCTCTCGATCTGAAAACGATGCAGTGTGAAGACTGGCTTGCCGTCGCGAAATAAAGCCATGGATGGTGAAGATGGCGGTGTTCCGGGCAGCAGTTCGCGCACGCGCTGCACCGCTTCTACATCTGCGCCGGCAAACACTGCCACCGCGTTGTCGGGACGGTTCACGTGCTGCAATGCCATCCCCACAGCCGGGCGGGCCTTTCCAGCGGCGCAGCCGCAGACAGAGTTGGTGATCATCAGCACTGTGCCGCTATTTGGGCCAAGTGCCTCGTCCACCGCTTCCACCGTCTTTGCTTCCTGCACGCCATACTGCGTCAGGTCTTGGCGCATAGGCGCAATTAGTTGTTCGGGGTATCTCATGATTCGTTTGGGTTCATTTCAGCGGCCGTCAGGTCCCTGCTCTTCCATTCTGAACCTTCGGCGTCGCTAAATAGCCCACGATGGTATCTTTTTTTACAGAATTAACCACAATCTCGTCTGGCTGGTGCGCTTTCGACGTGTAAAACTGGATGGGCTCGTTGATCGTTCGGTCCCGCTTTTCAACCGTCTTGTCGTCAACCGTAATCACGATCGTGAATTTATTGCGCTTTACGTCGGTTTTCTTCAAAGAAACCATGATGTCGGCCACCCGCGATGCTTGTTTCGACTTATTGACCGTGAACTCGGTGTAGTTCCGCTCTCCCAGATCCTTGAGAGCCTGTAACTCTTTACCGTTGGTCGCGATCAGGCTGGAATGATTATCCAGTTCTCCGGTGGCCCGTTTGAGCGTGGAAATTGTTTGATCTAGCTGAGTTTTGGTGTTGCCCAGATCGGTGGTGACATTACCCAGGTTGGTGGTGGCCGCGTCCGCCGTGAGTTTCACCTGGCTAATCGCCTGTTGTTGAGCGGCCTGTTCCTGCGCGACTTTGTCCTGGAGACTTTGGACCTTCTGCTCCGCGTCGATCTTGGCCTGGCCGACCGCTTGTTCCGCGGCGCGACGCTGAGCCGCCAGCCGGCTCTGCAGCACCTCCATGGTCCGGCGCGCGTGTTGCACCTCGGCACTCGAATCCACCTTCATCTTTTCAATGGCCCCGTTGAAATCCGCCGTGAGCTTAGTCACTTCGTTTCGGTTGTCGGTCTTGACCCGATCAAGCTGCACAAAGAGGTAAACATTTGCGGCCGCCAGAAGGGCCAGGGCTCCTGCCACGAGCGGTGTTTTCCAATTGGGGCTGGAGGGCGATGGAATTACGTAAGTGGGCTGGTGAGGTGCGCTACTCATCTTTATTATTATGGTTCAACTTTCTCGGATGCACAATTCTCGTGGTCGGCCGGAGCGAACTCCAGGACTTCTTGCCGCGGTGCTCCCGGCTCGAAGCAACGCCGGCAGCGAGCTTCGTACGAATCGACGGCTCCCACCAAAATAAGTTCCTTCGATTCGACGAGCCGCTGGGTATGTTTAGCCGGGGCGCCGCAACGTCTACAAATCGCCAGAGTTTTCGTAATCGATTCGGCTAAAGCCAGCAGATTGGGGATGGGCGGAAAAGGTCGGCCCAGGTAATCGGTGTCTAGTCCGGCCACGATGACCAGCTTTCCGAGGTCCGCCAGCCGGGTGGCTGCTTCCGCCAAACTGTCACCGAAGAAGTTCGCCTCATCGATGCCGATAACTTGCGTTTGCGAATGGAGCCGCTGCCAGATTTCTTCAGAGGAATCGACCGGCTCCGACGCCATCCGCGTGTTGCCATGGGTGACAATGTCGGTTTCGGAGTAGCGGGTGTCCATACTTGGCTTGAACACCTGGACGCGCTTACGGGCAATCTTCGCTCGTCTCAGGCGACGAATCAATTCTTCTGATTTACCGGAAAACATGGGCCCGCAGATCACTTCGATCCAGCCCGAATTAGGAATAAGCAGTTCCAACGGTTCAAGATAGCATCCAACATAAGAACCGAAGAAGGGAGCGAAGTTGTTTTCGAAACGCTTGATTGAGCCAGAATTGCTTGACCACTTGCCGCCCGACGAGGCACGGCCGAACCTGGCTGACCTGGTGCGCATCAACGCAAAATTCGGGGGGCATTCGGTGTTACGCAGAGCCGTGTTGCAGGCCACCAAGGGAGATAGCGGGGGTACCTTTTTGGATGTGGGCGCCGCCTCGGGCGATTCAGCTCGCCAGATTCAGCAGTGCTGCCCGGGAGCAACCATTACATGCATCGACTACAATGCAACCAATTTCGAAAACGCCCCCCCGCCGAAAGCACTGGCCAACGTATTCGATCTGCCGTTCAAACCGGCCAGCTTCGATTACGTGTTTTGCTCGCTATTCCTTCACCATTTTTCCGATGGAGCGGTGAAAGACATTTTGCGGAACCTTTACGGAGTCGCGCGGAAGGCAATCATAATTTGCGATCTGGAGAGGCACCCCTTACCCTACATCTTCTTGCCTCTCACACGTCCATTCTTCAAGTGGAACAGGATTACAGTGCACGATGGAATCCGGTCGGTCCGCGCGGCGTTTCGGGCAGGAGAACTGGAGCAGTTAGCAAAGGGCGCCGGCATAACCAATGTTGAAATTCGGAGGTACCGGCCAGCGTTTCGCATCACGCTAGTTGGCCGGAAAGAGGAGCCGGTGGGCACTCGGAGGAAATACCCACCGGGCGCGTGCAGTCCGAAGACTGACGCTTGTCTTGGCGATAAGCTTATCATAGGCAAGAACTTAAATGAAAGATGTCTACAAGAGACAGCACTAGTACTTGGCGATGCCTGCACTTACTGAGCTGCTGGATCTGCAGCTGCTAAGGAAGATGTACTATCGAAATCGCTGCTCCACCGGCAAACGACCGGTTTTCCGACGATGAACCAGTATCCAAGTACTCCAACTAGCAGCACCACACAGGCAATGGCAAACGCGGCGAAAAAGGAGTGGGTAGTTTGCAGCGCATAGCCGCTCGCAATCTGGCCGGCCACTCCGGCGAGATTACCGATCCCATTTTGTATTCCTGTCCACTTGCCTGCCGCTTTCGGGCCGGCGAGTAATTGCGTAAGCGCCCAATGATTCGATGACCACGCCCCGACCGAAGTGGAGGCGAGCAGGAGCAGGACGTTGGCGCCTGTTTGATTTGCGACAGCGACAGCCGGAAGCATAAGTGCACAGCAGCCAAGTAATCCAATGCAGACGAAGGATTGTCTGACCCGGCCCGCGTCAAAACCACGCCGGACGAGGTAATCGGATAGAATCCCGAAAAGTAGCGAAGCAACTCCGATGACCCAAAAGGGCAACGAGCCAAAGAGGGCGAGGCGTCCTTTAGTGTAATGACGTTGTGTTTCGAAGTAGTAGGGGAGCCAGTTGAGGAAAACGAACCACGTGTAATTACCGCCAAAAAGACCGAGCGACGTGCCCCAGAGCGCGCGTTGAGAAAGTATTTCGCGCATGCTCGTAGATTGCGCTTCAACTGGCGAGACAGCGGGCAATTTGCTGGGCAGCCGGCGCGCGATCAGACACCACGGCAACAACCAAAGAAGGCTGGCGGCGCCAATGACCACAAACATGCCGCGCCAGGTAAACCACTCGACCATCTTGACGCCTAACAGCACGCCGAGCGCCGGCCCCAATTTCGAACCGGCGTCGATGAGCGCATTCGCCGTGCCTCGAACCTGCTCCGGAAAGCTGATGACGATTATCTTGGAGTAAGCAGGATAGGCGATCGATTCACTCATACCGAGCAGCAGGCGCAGTAACAAGATGGTAGTGAAAGAATGCGCCAAACCCGTCAGACCCGTCGCGGCCGACCAGATCAGAAACGCAGCCGCGTAGGCCCAATTGATATTCCAACGTTCGAGCAAATTGCCCGACAGCATTTGCGAGATCGAATACGTCAAGGAAAAAGCTGCGAGCAGGTACCCGAGCTGATCCGGCTGCAAATGCAATTCGACTGAAATGCTCTTGGCTGCTACGCCTAGATTGCCGCGATCGGCGTAGTTAATGCACACGGAAATGACCAGCAGTGCGAGCGCAAACCAGTGAATAGATCGAGGCTTCAGGGTCTCGCTAGTCATTCGTGGCCAAATGTACCATGTGCGGTGAAATGACAGTTGGAACCTCGCACTGGGCGAATCTCTGCAAGAACTATGCCGCGGGGCGATATTGAGCTCACCGACGTTGCCGAACGCCGGCACTAAAAACACAACGGTCAGTGCAGATAAAAGAGGCTGAAGCGCGGCAGCTGGACGCGTTCGAGAAGCGCTGTATCCAAGTAGCGGCGTTCGAGCATCGAAAGCTGATCGGCCGTCATCTTACTGCGGTAGGGCTTTAGCTCGCGGGCAAGCTTCTCGCGCAGCCTAAACATTTCCTCTTCCGATTGCTGTGCTCGTAAAATAGCAACCAGTTTTTCTTCCAGTGCAGTCAGTCGCTGTTCAAGACTTTCGAGGTCCTGAAGATGCAATTCCGCTTCGGCCGCAAGCAGCTTTAGCGAATCGCCAACTGCTTGCAGCGCTGGCTCTGGCCTTTGCTGAATTGCAGAGGCTGCCGCATCCAAATGCGCGCGCAGCTCCCTGGCGCTAAATGGCGGTTCGAGGCGCTCGTTTTGACGCGCCTGTTCGGCTGGAGTGCGATGGGCCGCTTCGAGAACCGCCTGCGCGCAATAGGCAATCGAGTTGATCAGCCTGCGTTTCTGTTTCCGGCTGCGCCATTTCTCGAATGCGTCGTCGATCCCCTGCAGTACTGCCGCGAGCGGAATGCCTGCTTGCTGCCAGGCTTCGATGAGTGCCCAATCAAGTGGTGAAAGCAGGAATAGTCCGCTGCCGCGAGCCCTTTGAAAGTGCTCTTCAATCTCCGTAAAGTAATTGAAATAATTTCCGGTCCAATCCGATTCCGGCTCAGGCGACGATTCTGCTCCAGTCATTCCGCACCTATGCGATCGGGCGCACGCTGCCCGAGGAAACGCGATGAAGCTGGCCATCTTCCGAACGAAGCAGAAGGAACCCGTGTTCGTCCAGACCGGCAGTTACTCCGCGCGCTCCGTTCTCGTCGGTTACGACCCGGCGGTCGACAACATACGATGAGGCGGCTGTAAACGCGCGTAAAATTGCGTCTGGACCTTCCTCCATCAAGAGCTCGGCGAAGACATCGAGAGACTGAAGCAGGCGAATTAGAACGACTTCGCGCGACTGCCATTGTCCGCCGCTCGCCAGATAGAGCGAAGTAGCCGGCGTGCGGAGTGTGGCCGGGAAAACAGTGTTGTTGACGTTGATCCCGACGCCGGCAATTACGCATTGATTCACTAATTGCGGAAGTATTCCAGCCACTTTGCGGTCACCGATCAATACGTCGTTAGGCCAACGCAGATCACATGCCAGCTGAGTCGCTTTCTGAATCGCTTCGGCGGTGGCGAGCCCGACCAACAGACTGGCCACCGGTAGTTGCGCCGGCGGAAGTGGGAGCCGTAAGAGTATCGAGGCATACACCCCAACACTTGGTTCCGAGATCCAGGAGCGGCCCAAACGACCGATGCCTGCCGTCTGCTCATCCGCCACAACGACGGTGTTGTGGGGAGCGCCGTCCGCAACGAGTAGCGCTGCCACTGTCATGGTGGAGCCGACTGACGGGAAGTAGTGGAATTCGTTTTGCGGCCGGGCGTTGCGCACTCTCTCGATGTCGAGCGCACTCATCCACTCTGTCCCATGCGCGGTTCGAGTTCGAGACGAAAACTGATGTCCACCGCTGCCGCCGAATGCGTAATCGCTCCGGAAGAAATGTAATCCGGCTCCGCCTCCGCATAATGGCGAATGGTTTCGAGATTGATATTGCCGGAAAGCTCAGTGGTCGCACGACCGTCTATATAGCGAATCCACTCTCCTGCCTCGTCCGGCGTTAGATTGTCGAGTAGCAGATGCTTTGCGCCATTATCCAACGCTTCATCAACTTCGGCACGCGTCCGTACTTCAATTTCGATGGGGCCTTTGAATGAACTCACTCTAGAAAGTGCATTTCGTACGCCGCCGGCCGCCGTGATGTGATTATTCTTGATGAGAACCGCGTCGAACAAGCCTTGCCGATGATTTATGACACCTCCTGCTGCTGCGGCATATTTCTCGAGCAGCCGCAAACCGGGCGTTGTCTTGCGCGTGTCGAGGACTTTTACTTTTGTACCTGCTACGGCGTCCACATATTGACCAGCGAGTGTAGCGACCCCGCTGAGGCGTTGCAAAAAGTTTAGCGAGACTCGTTCACCACTCAGCAGAGTGCGCGCTGATCCAGATAATGTGGCGATCAATTCGCCCTTGCTGATGGAGGATCCGCTTTCGCGAATAATTTGCAATTCAGCGCCCCCCAACCGCTCAAAGATAACCGGCAGGATTTCGACACCAGCCAAGATAAAATTCTGTTTGGCGACAAAACTACCACAGGCCTGAAGGTCCGCCGGTACGGTCAAATTTGACGTAATGTCGCCGTTGCCAATATCTTCCATCAGAGCCCGTTCGACTGCATCACGGATCTCGGGATGGCCTACGTCGAACATAGCTAAGTTCCGCTTTCGAGAAGATCTTTGTTTTTCTCTAGCTGCCGTTTATATTCGGCCAGTTTCGCCCGTAGCGTCGCAATTACTTTCGCTGGCGCTTTACTGAGAAACGCTTCATCGCCTAATTGGCGCTCCGAATTCGAAATGTTGCGTTCGAGATTGGAGTTATCCTTCTCGATGCGCGCGCGTGCTTCCGGAGTGAGTGTAGCGTCGGTAGCCGTTGTCTTAGGAACGAATATCCGCAGATCGAAGTCCTGCGTAGCACGCAGGTGAGCTTTCAAGTTAGAAGGCACGTCGCCGTTGCTTTTGAAATTGAGTTTCGCGAGCGCGCCAACCGTGATCAGATCCTCCTCCGGTAGCGGAGAAGCATGGAACGTGAGCGATGTATCCAGAACTGCTTTGGGATCGATCTTGTTATCGGCGCGAATAGCCCGTGCCGCTTTCACGAGTTCCTGAAGCCGGACAAAATCGCTGGCGCGCAGCTGATCTTCCGGCTCTCGGAACGGTTGCGGAAAGGCCGCGAGTGAAATAGAAACAGCGTGTTCCGTTGTGCAATCCGTCATGAGCCGCTGCCAGAGTTCTTCTGTGAGGAACGGCATCACCGGATGCAGCAGACGCAGGCTGGACTCGTAGACTGCCAGCGTCTCGGTCCAGTGATCGTCTTGGCCCGAATTTTCCTCGAAGCGCAGCTTTTTTACTTCGAGGTACCAGTCGCAGAAATCGTGCCAGACAAAATCCCAGAGTGTCTGGCCGGCCTCATGGTAACGATGCAAAGCAAGACTTTCGTTTACGGTCTTGGTGCATTCGTTCAGGCGAGTCCGAATCCAGGCGTCCTCGGGAGTCCGAGCAAAAGCACCCTTCTCGAGAGACCATTTCGCGATACCAGATCGCTCCATGTTCATGAAGAGCCAGCGAGACGCGTTCCAAATTTTATTCGCAAATGCACGGCCGGATGCCATGCGATCTTCTTTGAGGGCGATATCGGCGCCGGCCGACGCTGAAATCAACAGCGCAATGCGGCAGGCGTCTGTGCCGTATTGGTCCATAATGACGAGCGGATCGATCACGTTGCCGCGCGTCTTCGACATTTTCTGTTTGTCGGCGTCACGCACCAAGCCATGTATGTGTACTTCCCTAAACGGCACCTCGCCCGTCATCTCGATGCCCAGCATAATCATGCGCGAAAGCCAGAAAAACAATATGTCGAAACCCGTGATAAGGAGGGAAGTAGGATAGAAGGCGCGCAGATCTGGCGTGTCATCGGGCCAGCCAAGCGTCGAAAACGGCCACAGACCGGAGCTGAACCAGGTATCGAGCACATCGCTGTCCTGTTCGAGTTCGGTCGATTGGCAATTTGGGCAGACGGCCGGTGTCTCTCTCGCGACAGTGATTTTCGAGCAGTGATGGCAGTACCAGGCAGGTATGCGATGGCCCCACCAGAGTTGCCGTGAGATGCACCAGTCGCGGATGTTCTCCATCCATTGGAAGAACAGATTTTCACGATCGTCCGGCACGAACTTGACTTGTCCGCCGCGCACTGCCTCCATCGCTTTGGCGGCGAGCGGTTTCATGCGCATGAACCATTGCGTCGAGACAAGTGGCTCCACAATGCTCTTCGAGCGATCGCACTTGCTGATGCTAACGGTATAGTCTTCAGTTTTGACCAGCTCACCGGCAGCCTGTAATCCGGCGAGCACGCGCCTGCGGGCTTCGAAGCGATCGAGACCGGCATATGGACCGGCGGCTGCCGTCATGCGGGCATCCTCGCCGATTACTTTAATCGAGGGCAGATTGTGACGCTTGCCTACTTCAAAGTCGTTGACATCATGAGCCGGCGTAATTTTGACGACGCCCGTCCCGAACTTCGGATCGACCATGCTGTCGGCGATTATGGGAATGACTCGGCCAAGTAACGGTAGCTTAACCGTTTCGCCAAGCAGGTGTTTGTACCGAGGATCATCCGGGTGAACGGCCAACGCGGTATCGCCCAGAATGGTTTCGGGACGCGTGGTCGCCACTGTCAGCGACTCATTGCCGCCATTGACCGGGTAGCGAACATGCCACAAATGTCCGGGCACCGCCTCGTGAATAGTTTCGAGATCGGAAATGGCGGTCTGGCAATCGGGGCACCAGTTCACCATGTAGTCGCCGCGATAAAGAAGGCCTTTGTCCCAAAGCCGCACGAAAGCTTCGCGGACGGCTCGCGAGAGGCCGGGATCCATAGTGAAGCGCTCTCGAGACCAATCGACACTGGCGCCTTCCCGCCGGATCTGGGTATTGATGCGGCCGCCGTATTCTTCTTTCCACTGCCACACGCGGCGCTCAAACTCCGCGCGCCCCAGTTGCTGGCGTGTGATACCTTCGGCGGCAAGCTGGCGTTCGACTACCATTTGCGTGGCAATGCCGGCGTGATCTGTTCCGGGAAGCCAAAGCGTAGCCTCCCCGCGCATGCGATGCCAGCGAACCGCCACATCCATCATGGTGTGTTCGAACATGTGTCCGATATGGAGCGAGCCTGTGACATTCGGCGGCGGAATTACGATTGAAAACACACGACGGCCTTCGGTAGCGGCTGCGGGTGTGTGATAGATGCCGGATTCGATCCACCACTGAGCCCAGTGCGGTTCGAAGCGCTGGGGCTCGTAGACCTTCTCAAGTTGCATGGGAATTTTCAGCGTAACATCTGGAATGTGCTTGAAAAACCGCTCGCTGGGAGGTGTGTTTTAATAAGGAAAGCCCACCCGGGCCAACGCGCAAGCCGTAAAGCGGATGGCGGGCGGAGCATGATGCTCCTCAGTAGCTCAACGGTAGAGCATTCGGCTGTTAACCGAAGGGTTGTAGGTTCGAATCCTACCTGAGGAGCCAGATATTTTCACAGGTTTAGCTTCTTTCTTGCCGCACTTCGGACCCTGGATTTCACCCGACTGTGGGCAATTTTTGTGAGTGCCCGGCTTCAACTTGTTGCGCAATCGTGAGTACACGGTCTGATCGCTTGCGCCGTTCTCGGCAAGATCTGTGATGAGGGTATGCCGGTTGTCGTGCCAGCGGCCCTGAACTCCG
>DATAYL010000313.1:0-6407 GCA_036272575.1 Bryobacteraceae bacterium
TGCCAAAGTCGATCATCACCGCGCGGTTCGTCATGGTATGCCGGAAGTGATCCTCGGCAAGGGCAAGACGGCCGATCAAGTGGCTCAGATTGCTGCTGCGCTGCTGGCCAAATCGCGTAATCTGCTGATCACCCGGGCCGATAGTGAAATGGCGGCGCGGGTGGGCGCGCTCGCCGCCGAGAGCGAATACTTCCCTGCCTCCGGTGTGATTCGCGTCTGGCGGGACAGAACGATTTTGGGTAAGGGCAGGATCGCGGTCGTCTGTGCGGGCACCAGCGACATCCCGGTGCTCGAAGAAGCGCAACTCACGGCCGAGATAATGGGCAACGAAGTCGATGCGATCTGCGATGTGGGTGTGGCGGGCATTCATCGCCTGCTCCATCAACGGGAGCGCTTGACCGCAGCAAAAGTGGTCATCGTCTGCGCCGGGATGGAGGGGGCGTTACCCAGCGTGGTGGGCGGATTGGTCGGCTGCCCGGTGATCGCCGTTCCCACCAGCGTTGGTTACGGAGCCAGTTTCGGCGGCATCGCAGCACTTCTTGGCATGCTGAATAGCTGCGCCAGCAATGTCACAGTCGTCAATATCGATAACGGCTTCGGCGCCGGTTATGTCGCCAGCCTGATTAACCGCGTTTAGGATTCCGTCCTGTAATCAGACAATTACGGCTGATTGGCGACATTAAACCCACTGCTCACGGTGTATTGATGGCCATCGGATCCGGTGGCGCGTATCTGCAGCGTGTGTCCTCCGTTAGCGAAACCGTCCGTGTCCAACTGATAATTCCAGCCGACATTGGGGCAGCCGCCGGCATTGCTGTAATGCGCGCACACATCGGCCCGCACACTACCATAAGCTGCGTCGCCTACCGCCTGACCATCGATCAGCACATCCACACTGGTGATCGTCGCGCCACTCGTGTCAACCGCCCATCCACCGATCGGGGAAACGCCCGCCAGAGTTTGGGACGAACTCGGAATGTCAATACTGATTTTGATTGGATCCGTTGAACCGTTGGCCACCGTGAAGGTGCCCGTGAACGTAGAGCTCTGCCCGGCGGAGGTTGTACCGGTAACCGCAAGCGTATGGGTGCCGTCGGTGAAAAGAGTCGTGTCGAGCATATAGTTCCAACCCACGTTGGGACAGCCAATCGATCCAGCGAAAGCGGAGCATACATCGTTGCGCGTGCTTCCATAACTAGCGTTACCCAGTGGAGTTCCGTCGACCGCCACGGCAACCTTACTAATCGCGGCCTGCGTATCGATCGCCCAACCGCCGACATTAACTGAGCCGCTCAAGGGACCTGTCTGTGAGTTCGGCGAATCAATCGAGAGCTTCATCGGATTCGACGTGGTCCAGTTCGCCACGGTGAAGGTGGAGGAAAGAGTGCCCACATACGCAGCTGTGGACTCGGCCACGGTCGCAGTGGCCGTCATCGTGTGAACGCCATCGGCGAGCTGCGTGGTATCGACAGGAATGGTCCAGCCAACGTTCGGGCAGCCGGCAACTCCGGGATAGGCCGCGCAAACATCGGGCCTGCTGACGCCGTAAGTAGCAGTTCCATAAGCGACACCATCGATGGCGACTTTAACGTTTGAGACGCTCGCGTTGCTAATGGCCCAGCCGGCAAACGTTGTGGTTCCCAATACGATCGAGTTCTCGGAATCAGGCGAGTCGATACCGACCAACACCGGACTGGCGCTCGAAGGATTCGCCACGCTGAAGGTGCGCGTGGCGGAGGCGTACTGACCGGTAGCCGTGTAGGCCTTCATTCCGAAGATGTGCAATCCGTTTGGCAATTGTGTCGTATCGAAAGGAAAATTCCAGCCGACATCCGGGCAGTTCGGCGCGCTGGGATGGCTGGCGCATACGTCGGCGCGCACGCCCCCGTAAATTGCGTTGCCGTAAGAAATACCGTCCACGGTAACGGCGATTGCGCTGATCGGCTGCGAGGTTGTAATTGCCCATCCGCCAAACGCAGCGGAGCCACTGAAGGCGCCGCTTTGCGTATTCGGCCGGTCGATTGACAATGTGATCACATTGGTCGGCGCGTTCGAAACGTTAAAGGTTGAGGTTGCGGTCGCATGTTGTCCGCCGACAGTCACCGGCGTGACGGCCAAAGTGTGAGTGCCATCCGAGAGCTGCGCGGTGTTGATCGCAAAGTTCCAACCCACCGCCGGGCACCCGGCGTAGTTGGGATAAACCTGGCATACATCGGGGCGGCTGAATCCGTATTGAGCCAGGCCGTAGGGAGTGCCATCGACCGATATCGCCACCTGCGAAATAGCCGCCAGACTATCGATCGTCCAACCTCCGAAGTTCACCGTGCCGCTGAAAGATGGGCTATTTGAATTGGGTGTGTCAATGTCGATCAACATCGGATTCGAAGAGGTCCAGTTGGCCACCGAGAAAGTCGTTGCGGTCGTGTATACCTGGCCGTTGGCCGTCTGAGCGGTCACGGCAAAGGTATGAGAACCGTCGGCCAGCAGAGTCGTATCGAAGAAGAAGGACCAACCGACGTCAGGACAACTACTACTCGTATGAAGCGCGCATACGTCGGTACGAATCAAGCCGTAGGCCGCCGTGCCCTGTGGGACCCCGTCGATGGAAACATTCACACTGCCGATGGCACTGTTGTTCGCCAGCGCCCAGCCGTAAAAGGTGGTCTGGCCGATCACTGTGGAATTGCTGGCGGCGGGTGAATCAATCTCGACGCTGAGCTGAGTGGTACTCCCGGCGCCCCCTGAACTTCCGCCTCCACTCCACCCAAACACCAGATTTCTGACGTTGACCGAACCAAGACCGGTCGCCAGATCGTACCCTGTGGTAGCAGAGTAATCGGCGGTGCTGGTCCCATAGCCAACTTCGCCCGGTACGGCATTGTTGCCCGAGGTCACGTCGTTGAAAATGCAGCTTGTCAGTGGCAGCGACGCGGTGTTCGAAGCGTTGCAGGCAGCGAGCGACTCGCCGGCGGCCAAGCTATACAGTTTGTAGTTCGCCTGGCCCTGCCGGCCTCCGGTGTACTGCACAATCAGCGCCATAACGCCCGCGAAAGAAGGCGTAGCCGCCGAGGTTCCGCTCACTCCGGAAAAACTACCTCCGCCGCGCCGCTGTGTACATGAACCGTCCAGGCAAATCAAATAGAAATCGTGGCTGGCCGATGTCAGTGACACATCGGGTACATCCCGCGCGCCGTCGTTCGGTATGCCGGTCACGCCGGTTTGCCAGGATGGCTTGGAAAAGATCGTGCTCCGCCCTCCCGAGCCGGCGTAAATGTTGGCATTCGAGCTGCCGCAAGCCGCCGCCGCACAACTTTCATTCCAGACATCCTCCGGAATGTAGGTAAGCGCCGAAGCCTGATTCGTTCCATTCGATGAACTCCAGTAAGCGCTCGGGTTGCTGCTCTCGTTGAGTTGCGTGCCGCCGACAGCCACGTTGTAAGGCGTAGACGACAGAACGTTGACCGAGATGGCTCCGGTGGCCAACGTCTCCGAACTTGGATCGTCGCAGCCCTCGGCGCCGGAATCGCCTGCCGCTACTGTGTAAGTGATGCCCTCCGCCGCGGCTTGCATGGCTAAGTTGGAATAAAACTGCGCCTCAGTCTGCGTGTAGTTCGCTTCGCAGTCGCCATAGCTCTCGGTCATCACGTCCGCCAGATTGTTGTCGATAATGTACTCTTCGGAGAGATCGACGCCATCGGTCGTGTTAGTCGAAGCAGATACCACCAGTTGCACTGTGGCCGCGGGAGCGATTGCGCCTGACCAGGACGTATCGAGCACCGCCTCCTCTTCGTCGCCGCTCACAACGCCCGGATCGGTCCCGTTCACAATTACTTGTGGTGTGTTCACGGACAGACCGAAGGCGCTTCGGAAAGAAACAATATCCTGAGTGTTGATATTACTCCGGCCGACCACCGCTATCTTGACGCCGGCACCGTTGATTCCGCTCTGGTAAACCGGATTGATGTTATAGATCGTCGCAAAATCGCCCGGCGCTAAGGCGTATTGGCCGCCGCCCCCGGTAAAGCCTGGACCGCTGCCGGTGAGTTTGGCTATCTGCGATTGCATTCGGGCGATTTGCGGAGCTTTGCGAAAGTCAAACAGGGAGGAAACACCCGCCACGACCTGCGTAAGCGCAGCCGGAATCTTCGGATCGGTTGCGTTCGCCCAATGCGCCACGCCGTTTACCACGTACTTGTGAATTTCGGTATGGAAAGCACTCTGCACCTGCGCCGCGGTACCGGAGAATTCGAGCACCGTTCTCGAATTAGAGATTCGCGTTAATTGGAAGCCGTAGGAGGCCAGCCAGGCGCTTACCTTACTCACATCGGTGGCATCAACACCGTAGTTTTCTCCGAATTGCTCTGGCGTGAGCCACTTATGATATTGCGGCGATGCAGGATTGTGCACGCTTTCGAGGAATTGCGCGAGTGCCTGCTGCTTTTCGGTACTGGGCGTCAGCAGCAATTGCATATGCTCCATGCCCAGGTCCGCTGGCGCGGCTCCCTGATCGTAACGGCTCTGCGCTAAAGGGTGCACATTGTCTGGCAGACGCCGCAGGTCATTTTCATCAATGGCACTCGTAATCCTCGAATGCTCTACCTGCGCTGCGGCGGGTGTACAAAGCAGCGCAAGCATTGCTGCCAAGGCTAGAACAGAAGCAAGATGTCGACGCATTTAAACAAGCAACTTAGATGAAGTAATCACAAGACGACCAGCATCGACTTTGGGTTGCTCACTTTACGTTTGCTTAACATCTGATTAACAACCAATTTCTTCATCCGGTAAGTCGAGCGAGTTTTTCAGCCGCTGCTTCAAGAGTTTGCTGCTTCTTGGCGAAGCAAAAGCGAATAAGTCGGGAGCCTTGACTTGGATCCGCGAAGAAACTGGATCCTGGTACTGCCCCTACTCCCGCGATCTCCACCAAGTGCTTGCAAAATGCCACGTCGTCTCTGAACGGGAACGAAGCGGTGTCGCACAAAATGTAATAAGCGCCCTTCGGCAAGAAGCAGCGAAAACCTGCTTGACTCAGAATCCCGGCCAGAAAATCGCGTTTAGCCTCATAAGATTTGGCAAGCTTCGTAAAGTAATCGTCCGGCAGCCGCAAAGCCGTTACGCCAGCCTGCTGCAAGGGACTGGCCGCACCCACAGTGAGGAAATCGTGAACTTTTCGAATAGCGGCCGTCAGATCGGGAGGAGCAATCACCCATCCTACCCGCCAACCCGTCACTGAAAAGGTCTTGCTTAAACTGTTGACCAGAACGCAGCGCTCCCTCAAGCCGGGCAGCGTCACTGGCGGCACATGGCGCTCGTTATCGAAAACAATGTGCTCGTAGATCTCATCGGTGATCAGCAGGCAATCGAATTCCTGACAGAGTTCACCGATCATCTGCAACTCTTCACGCGAAAACACGCGGCCGGTCGGATTGTTCGGCGAATTCACAACTACGGCGCGCGTGCGCGATCCGAAAGCGGCACGCAACTGGTCTTTCGAAAAACTCCAATCCGGCGGATGCAGCGTGACATAGCGGCAAACCGCGCCGCTCAACAGCGAGTCGGGCCAATAGTTTTCGTAAAACGGCTCGAAAACTACTACCTCGTCACCCGGATTTAACAAGGCGAGCATGGTTGCAATCATGCCCTCGGTCGCTCCGCAGCAGACGGTTATCTCCCGTTCGGGATCTACTTCGAGCGCGTAAAAACGGCGGTAGTAATCACGGATCGCGTCGCGAAATGGCTTAGCGCCCCAGGTAATCGAGTATTGATTCACGTCCGCGGCAATTGCTTGTTGGGCGGCTGTCTTGACCTCTACCGGGGCGGGAAAATCCGGAAACCCCTGCGCCAGATTCACCGCTCCGTGGTGCAGCGCTAAACGGGTCATCTCCCGGATGACTGATTCCTTGAAATGAGCGATACGCTGGCTGCCGGCACGATGAGAAGTTGCGGTTGGCATGAGGTTGATTGTAGCGAGGCAGGCTCGATCACGAGTTTAGGAGGTGGAATCAGGAGCGGCTCGACCGGCCGGCTAGGCACTATGCAGCTTTCAGCCAGCCTTTCGCCTTGTATTCGTAGTAGCGGCCGCAGTTGATGGCGTTTTGGCGGTCACGATGGCGAAGGCGGCGGGCAATCTCGTCGGCTGAAAATTCAAAGCCAATTTCGGCGGGATCGAACTCGACGCCGTATTCTTCAGCGGTCTGATAGTGCCCGATGGCGTTGTCCCAACGCTTTTTTTCTGCTTTTTCACGCTGTATGACAGTGTCGGCGCGTTCGGCCAGGAGGCGCTTCAGCTCGGCTTCATCCTTGTCCTGCTGGCGGCGCAGGCGGGATTCCTGGAGCGAGAGATTGGTGAGATCGCGGCGGTAGGTGAGCAGGACCTGCGCTTCGATCATGGCCTGGCGGACGCCGGCATC
>DATAYL010000314.1:0-36768 GCA_036272575.1 Bryobacteraceae bacterium
GATCGTGTCGTTGAGAGGCGGCGTGACCAGCGCGCCACCCTCGACGAACATGATGTTCATCCCGCCCATCTCTTCCACCCGCTGCTCCTGGCTGGCGTCGAGGAATAGAACCTGGGCGCAGTTGTTCTGCTTTGCGTCGGAGATGGTTTTCAGTGTTACGGCATAGTTGGCGGCTGCTTTCACCGCGCCCGTACCTCCGCGCGTCGCCCGCACCACCGATTTCGAAATCAGCACGTGGACCGCGCCTGGGCCGCCATGAGCTTCTGGAAAGTACGCGCCCGAAGGCAACGCCAGAATGTAGAACAAAAACTCGCTCGACGAGCGTACGCCGATGCAGGCCTCCGTGCCGATCATTGTTGGGCGTAGATAAAGACTCCCCGGCTCTGCCAGCACATAGTCTTCTTCCACCCGCGTCAGTTCGGTAATGGCGGTCAGGAACAGCTCTTCAGGTAGCTCTGGCATACACATGCGCGCCGCTGAACGATTGAACCTCGCGGCATTTTTCTCCGGACGGAACAAAGCGATGCTGTCATCCACCTGCCGGAAAGCCTTCAAACCTTCAAAGATCGCTTGTGCATAGTGAAACACCAGCGCCGCCGGATGAAGGGAAAAGTTATGCACAGGTTCGAGGCGTGCATCTTGCCATCTTCCGCTCTTGTAATCGCACACAAACATATTGGGCGCGAAAGTCTTACCAAACGCGATCTGCTTTGGATCCAGAGGGCTTCCCGGCGAACGCCGTTCCGATCGGTCTTCGATGTTCACCTTTTCATCTTGCCACTCGCTGGCTGGGAAATCATCTTTGTTCCTTGGCTTGGACGCCCTCTTGCATTAAACATTCTTAGTGAGAGTGACAATATGGCCCTCACCCGCGTCATACCCGGAAGTAGCGCTTTAGCGCTCTTGAAAGAGGGAAAATTAAATATTATGAAGAAACTCGTTGTTTCCACCATGGCACTCGGCTTCTTGCTTTCGACCGGCGCAATTGCTCAGAACACCAGCAGCACCATGAGCAGCACCACCAGCAAGCACAAGAAGCACAAGAAGGGTAAGTCGACCGACACGTCTTCGACCACTTCATCAACCACTACAACCAAGTAACGTTGTAAATATTGCAGGGGGTTGGGTGCTTGTCACCTAACCCTCTATTTCGTCTCCCGATTTAAGCCTCGGCTGTCGCTGTTCGCGCCTTCGATCCTTTGAAACCGTAATAGGCGATGAAGATGTAGCAAAGGACCGGGATGATGAAGGCATGATGAATTCCGATCCTGTCCGCCAGTAGGCCTTCTAACTCCGGCAGAACGGCTCCCCCTACGATCGCCGTTACCAATAATCCAGATGCCCGGCCGGTGAGCGGTCCCAACCCCGCGATGCCTAAGGTAAAAATACTCGGGAACATCACGGAATTGAACAGGCCGACAAAAATGATGCTCCACATCGCCAGGCTGCCGAAACTCGACATCGATAGCAGCACCAACGCGCCTGCCACCACCGCAACCAAACCCAGCAACTTGCCCGCCTGCACCTTCTGCAAAATGGCTGCGCCGGCAAAACGCCCGATCATAGCGAACCCCCAATAGAAGGACACATACTTTGCCGCGGATTGCTGGGACATACCCCCAATCTCGGGCAAACTCAAATAGTTCACCAGAAAACTGCCAATTGCGACTTCAGCGCCGACGTACACGAAAATGCCAACTACTCCCAGCACCAGGTTGCGATGCCTCCAAATGCTGTCCAGAGGTTGATCTGTATTCGCAGCGTCAGCAACCTTATCGGTGCCCGTTCGGATTCTTGGCAATTTGAAAAAGAAAATCACCAGTGCCAATATCACAAGTGTTAGCGCAATAAATAGATAGGGCATTTTTACGCTGGATGCCTGAGTTATCCGGTACGCTTGAAAAGCCGCCGGCGGCAGCTGCTTCACCGCCTCAGGTGTCATCGTCGCTGCGGTCAGAATAAGTACGCTCCCGAAATAAGGAGCGATCGTTGTACCCAATGAGTTGAATGCCTGCGCCAGGTTCAAGCGGCTGGAGGCGGTCGCTGGTGGTCCAAGAATAGCCACATACGGGTTTGCCGAAACCTGAAGCGCCGTTATGCCCGCGGACACCACGATGAGCGCCGCCAGAAAATAGGAAAACGCGGGCACGCTCGCCGCCGGCAAAAACAGGAGTGCCCCCGTCGCCATCGTCAATAGGCCAATCACCATCGTAGGCTTGTATCCGATTCGTTCCACTAACTTGCCCGCCGGTATGGCGAATACGGCGTACCCGGTGAACCACACGAACTGAACCAGCATGACTTCCGCAAAGTTCAAATCGAAAATAGTGCGCAGATGCGGGATCAAGATGTCATTGAGGCAGGTCAAAAATCCCCAGACAAAGAACAGCGATGTCACGACCGCCATCGCCGCCCTCTTGCTCGCGCCAGTCTCTTCAACAGTAACGGTGGAGTTACTGACCCCAGTTAACGCCATAAAGTGTGGACCTAGCCTCCCGGTATCGCCCGACCTTGCTACGGACGCGCGCGATTCCGCGTAACTGTTTGTAGCGGGCGGCCCGATTCCTCCCAGTATCCGGAAACAACTTCTTTGCCAATCGAACTCACCACTATTTCCACGGGCTGCTCGCCCCGGTTACGCGAGATCCAAAGTGGCTGTCCTTCTTTCAGGTTTCGATGTACAAGTGCACGTCTTCTCGCCAGCACACTCAAATCATAGGTCTTACGGTTCAAGTTCGTCTTTAATAGGCGGAGCCGAACTGGACCAATCACGAAAGTAAAGTTCGTCTTATCAATAGTAAATTCATTCCTGCTGGCGATAGTCGGTGTTGCGCTAGCGGTCGCCTTGGCCTCTTGCGTTTTGGTTGCAGTCGCAGCTCCCGCACCCGCCGGAGCAGATGTCAAACTCGCTGCCAGCTTCGCCGGCGTGGCGTTGGGTGCTATTTGCTCGTTGACCATCACGTTGGGGTGCCCACCGTCCCGCCACAGCAGCATTAAGAACGCTACCAACCCGAATAGAACGATTAGCACAGCAGCCGGGATCGCCAGCCGTGTCCAGGCGGTAGCCTTGAAGGCTCGAATCCGTAGCGCCGGTAACAAGTCTCGGGCAGACGTCATACGCTTCTGATATCGTCTCAGGACAGGAGGAGCTGCGCAAAGTGTTCTGATAACTTTTCCATTTCAGTACGCGGTCGATTGGAAGGTTTCGCGGCTTTTTGCGTCAAACTAAATGCCATGTGGTTACGGTACCGGTACATCATCATACCCGTTGTCGTCCTTCTGATTCTCTTTTTTGCCGTTTTTGCAATCCTTGCGGCGAATGTAGATCGATATCGGCCTCGCGTGCAGGCGGAGTTACAAAAGAAACTCGATCGCCAGGTAACGATTGGTCATCTCGGATTGCGCTTATTCCCCCTTTCACTGCGCGCCGAAAACGTTAACATCGCCGATTCCCCCGCCTTCGGGTCTTCCCGGCCATTTGCGGTTGCGAAAGAACTCTATGTCAGCGTGGGCCTGTTTTCATTGATCGGCGGCAATCCCGAGGTGAAAGACCTGATCCTCGATCAACCGCAAATTGAATTGATCCACAACAAGGCTGGTGTCTGGAACTTCTCTACTTTGGGCGGCCAGAGCGCGAGTAACACCAGCAGCAGTTCGAACGCTTCTATCTCTCTCAACGAGTTGAAAATCACTGATGGGCAAGTGGGTATCACGGACCAGGCAGCCAATCAGCCTCGTTCCGTTTACGATCACATCGACTTAAAGGTGACGGACTTCGCGCCCGGCAAGAAATTCGGCGTCGATGCTGCAATTCATCTCCCGGGGCAGGGTAAACAACTCTTCGGTTTCAAAGGTAAGGTCGGTCCGCTTCAACCCGGTAACTCGGCCGCCACTCCCGTGGATGGACATCTTTCGTTGCAGGAAGTCTCGCTGGACGCGGTCGAGAAATTCGCCGCCGGTACGCTTCCGCCAAATACCAACACCACCGCATCAGGTGACGCGGACGTGAGTTCGCAAGGCCCGGTGCTTTCGGCTAAGGGCAATCTCAAACTACAGAACACTACGCTGCGCGGTTCGAAAATCGATTTCCCCATTACCGCAAATTACGATCTCACCGCCAACCGCCAGCAGAACAGTATCCAGGTCCGCTCCGGCAAAGTCGACTTGGGCTCTACTTCCTTTAACCTGTCAGGCACAGTCGATGCGCACGCGACCCCGGCCAATCTGAATGTGCAACTCAGCACTAACAATTCTTCTATTACAGAGCTGGCGAAATTAGCTGGCTCGTTTGGTGTCGCTTTCAATCCTGCTTACCAGGTAAAGGGTTTCGTAACTGCTAATCTTACAGCCAAGGGTCCGGCCAACGCGCCGCAATTGAACGGCACTCTGAGCGCCAAACAGCTTGAGGCCAGCGGCGGCGAAATCAAGGAGCCTGTCTCCGTTCCTGAGATTGACCTTGCCTTGGCCCCGGATTCCGTCCGTTCGAACACCTTTACCGCCAAGAGCGGCTCTACCGCCGTATCGGGCAACGTCACCTTGACCCAATACACCACGCCCAAGAGGACGGTGGACGCCACGCTCAAGACCGTTGGCGCCAACATCGCTGAACTCCTAAATATGGCGAAGGCGTACGGTATGGATGCGGCTAACGGCGCTTCCGGGACTGGCAAACTGAGCGCCGATATTCACGTGCAGGGGCCCATCTCGAATACCTCGCAATTGAACTATTCGGGAAATGCCAATATCTCCGGCGCGACACTCACCACGCCCGCTCTGACCAAACCAGTCGCTATCAGTTCTGCGACCGCGCAATTTTCTCAGAATTCTATGGCCATCTCCAATCTCGCGGCCAGCGTAGGGTCAACCAACCTTCACGGCAATCTCTCGGCCAAGAATTTTGCGGCCCCTCAAGTTCAATTTGCAGTAACCGCTGACAAGATCGATACGGCCGAACTTCAATCGCTGGTGGCCCCGCCCAAACCCGGCGCGAAGCCTGCCGGTGCTCCCAAACCAGCTGCCACTAGCCAACCCAGTCTGCTGAATTCCATGACGGGTTCGGGTACATTGGCGGCAACCACCATCAAAGCCCAGGACATCGTCCTGAATAACGTCCACGCCAATTGCAATCTTAACCATGGCGTTGTTACTCTTTCCCCACTCACTACCGACATCTTCGGCGGCAAAGAGGCCGGGAATTTGACCCTTGATCTTCGACCTGCCAATCCGCTCTGCGCCGTTAATGCAAAGTTCTCTGGCGTAGATACCAACGCGCTGCTGTCCGCAGTTAGTTCGGCCAAAAATACTTTATATGGCAGCTTGGCTGCTACCACCAATCTGCATTTCGCGCTGGTTTCGAGTAACGACCTGGCGAAAACCCTGAATGGCACAGTGGCCTTTGATGTCACCAATGGTCAATTGAAGAACGTGAATATCCTGAACGAGCTTTCCAAGGTTGGCAAGTTTCTGGGCAAGGCGCCCACTCAGGCTGGCGCCGGTACGGCTCTTAAAACCTTGGCGGGAACACTCAATCTCGTCAATGGCGTTGCCTCAACGAATAATCTGACGGCGGCACTCGACAGTGGCTCACTGGCGGCCAACGGCACTATGAACCTGGTGAATCAAGGTTTGAACCTGCACATGACAGCCGCTCTCGCGAGTGGTGTTAGCCAAAGCGTCGGTGGAACCAACGTGGGTGGCTTTCTCAACACGGCTCTCGCCAACAACAAAGGCGAACTCGTCCTGCCGGTAATCGTAACCGGCACCATGGATCACCCTGTGTTTGCGCCCGATGCGCAAGCCCTGGCGAAAATGAAACTGAATAATCTAGTACCCAGCGTCAGTAATCCGGCTAAGTTGGGGAGCGCCATTTTAGGCGGAAAGGGCGCAGGAGGGATAGCAAAGGGATTGTTAGGCGGGCAGGCTCCAGCCGCCAATCAGAAGGCTAACCCGCAGCAAAATCCACAGAATTCCATTAACTCGCTATTGAATTCCTTCGGCAAGAAAAAGAAACAGCCACAGTGAGCTAACGTTTGCTGCCGTTTCCCGCCATCGGACGTACGCATCCGGGCGGTGTCTCGTTCAGCACCGCCCAAAATCCGCCGAGGTCTTGAACTGCTGTCACGAAATCCTGGAAATTCACCGGCTTCACTACATAGGCGTTGACGCCCAACCCATAACTCCGCTCTAAATCGACCTCTTCGCGCGAACCCGTCAACATCACCACCGGAATTTTACGCAATTCCGGATCGGTTTTGATACGCTCCAAGACTTCAAGACCGGTTCGTTTCGGCAGCTTCAAATCCAGTAATATGACAGCGGGGTTGCCGCGCTCCCGTGACTCCCATTTGCCCGCATAGCATAGGTAATCGATCGCTTCGGCGCCGTCCCGCAGGATAATCAGTTCGTTCGCTAGCCGCGCCTTGTCCAATGCGACCAGTGTCAGTTCCAGGTCGTTGGGGTTATCTTCCACAATGACGATTGGCTTCAACATAGGCGCTAGTTGTCCCAATGTACCAGGACAAGACTGCGTAATCTCGCTGTACTCGTGGGGCAGCTTTAGCCTGCGTGCGGAACTTCAGCCCTGCTCTCCCGGCGCGACAATTTTTCGATGAGGCCGGCGGGGCGTGTTCTCATTTGAGGCGAGCCACGTCTCTCCCTCGATCAGCACCACCTCCGCGGGTTCAGTCTGGGCGGTCTTGGCCAGACACCTGACTAGCCCCTCGGCATGCGTCGTTATCCATACCTGAGTCTGCCGTGCTGCCCGTGCAATCATTTCTGCAAGAGGCTCGTAAAGATCGGGATGCAAGCTGGTTTCTGGTTCGTTCAGCGCAATTAGCGATGGAGGCCGGGGGCTGAGCAGGGCCGCGGCCAGGCATAAATACCGAAGCTGGCCATCGGAAAGTTCGCGCGCGCTTAACGCTCGCAGTAGTCCCGGTATTTCGAGCTCGAGTCGAAACAGGCCGTCTGTTGCCTCAATCCGCAATCGAGCGCCACGAAACGCGTTTGCCACCGCTGTATTCAGCGCTTCGGCATCACCGATCTCGAGAATGGTTTCGAGAGCAGCTGCCAAATCGGAACCATCGTGATGCAAAACCGTGGTTTGTACGCCGATCTGAGGCGAACGCAAGGGTGAATCGAGATCGGTGCGGAAATGGTGGTAAAAGCGCCAGCCGAGCAGCGCCTGCCGGGCCAGGTGGATTTCAGGATAACGGTGAGCTTCTATAATTTGCGGCAGGACCGATTCGTACTTCACCAGTTCGAATGCGTATTCGTCCATTGCGCCGTCAGCGTTACGCAGCCATGCCGTTGGCCCACGCCTGTCGAGCATGAGGACTGGCTTGCCTGCGCCGAGCAGCCATAAATTTTCTTCCTTAACTTCGGGATCTGCGCTAAATAGCGAGCGCCCCGGCGGCAGTGCACTCGGTTTGGGTAACCCGACCGCAAAGCTATATGAAAAATCGTCTGTGTCCACTGCCAGAGTGAATCTTCTGGGCAGTTTCTTTTTGACATACCGGATCCGCTCGCCTCCGGCCCACATCAGACTGGGTGTCCCGCCCTCTTCCGCGACGGCTCGCGCTAACCGTCCGCCGGCCGCCTGGGCCACTAGCCTTAGCGCATGGTAAAGGTTCGATTTTCCGGTTCCGTTTGCTCCTGTGATGACGGTCACGGGCCTTAACGGAATCGCTAGATCGCGTACCGATCGATATCCGCTGATGTGCAATCGCCGGAGGGGCATCGACTGCTTAGCGTATCAACGAAAAGGTTAAGGGCGGGAGAGGCGTGCCAGCATCTTCCCGCTGTTTTACTCGACTGGATTAGAAGCCGAAGACCAGGCCGAGAACGATCTTGACGAAGTCGATGATTACGGGTGGGTGCATGTGCGATGAAGTCCTTTCGCACACGAAGGTACCCGTCACAAACGCCCATCCGGCCCCAAAATTATCTTCTAAGTATATGAATATAAAGACAAAACTTTTTCTCGGACTTTTGTGATCGCCATTTTGGCGGATCGGTTTTAGCTGGCCCGGAGCTGCAGCCTCAGCGCTGAGTTCGTTTGGCAGAATCGCCGTTGGGGAGTTCGTTCCGCAAAAACGCAGGTCCGTCCTCTATGATGTAAGTTCGCAGCTGCTTCACCCTTTGGCGTTAACGGCCATTCTCATGAAAGTCTCTGTCATTATTCCGGCCGCAGGCCTTGGAACTCGCATGGGCCGCAGCGCCCCCGAAAAAGCGGGCATCAGCCGCAAGCAATTCATGCTGCTGAACGGCTCGCCTATTCTGGTTCATACCATCAGGAAGTTTGTCAGCTCTCCGTTGGTCAACGAAATTGTCGTTGCCCTTCGGAAAGAAGACCTCGATTGGGCTGACGAGCTCTTCAAGAACCAGCATTTCAGCAAGACGGTCCGCGCGGTCGAGGGCGGGGAATCCCGGCAATCCTCTGTGGAAAACGCCTTAGCGGCAATTACTGCCGATACCGAGCTGGTTGCGGTTCACGACGCGGTGCGGCCGTTCATCGAGAAGGAAGTAATCGAACTGGTGATCCGGGAAGCCGCCCAAAGCGGCGCTGCGATCGTCGGCATCGTACCCATTGACACGGTCAAGCAGGTCCATCGCAACAAAGTCAGAGCTACCCTTCCCAGAGAACGCCTGATTCTTACCCAAACCCCCCAGGTCTTTCGTTTGAACCTGCTGCGCCAGGCTTTTGAGAAGGCTCGCGAGGATCTTTTTATCGGCACTGACGAGTCGTCGCTCGTCGAGCGCCTTGAACAGGTCGAAGTCTCGGTTGTGCTCGGCACTGACCGAAACATCAAGATCACCCGGCCCAACGATATGGAATTGGCCCGTCTCTATCTCACGCTGGAAAGCTCTGCATTTGAATTACCCCTTTCGAATGACTGATTCTTTGCCGCAGTTTCGCATCGGACAGGGATGGGATACTCACCGTACTGAGCCTGGACGCCCGCTGATCCTCGGTGGCGTAGAGATTCCGGCTGACTTCGGTCTCGCGGGACATTCCGACGCCGATGTTCTTTTTCATGCTGTCACTGACGCCCTTTTGGGTGCGCTGGCCTTGGGTGATATTGGGATGCATTTCCCTGATACCGCTCCCGAGTGGCGTGGCGCGAGCAGTCTCCAGTTCCTGCAGCACGCGCTGCAACTGGCCGGCGCGGCCGGCTATTCACTGGTAAACGCTGATTCCACCATCATTTTGCAACGTCCGAAGCTGAAAGATTTTCGGGACGCTATCCGCCAGAATCTGGCGCACGCTCTGCGTGTGCCTGTGAGCTCGGTAGGTGTGAAATTCAAGACCGCGGAGAGCGTCGGCCCAGTCGGGGAAGGCCGCTCCTGCGAAGCGCAAGCGGTGGTTCTGCTTGTCTCGCAATCGAATTAACGTTCTGCGGCGACGCATTCTCGTGATGCTTCGCTATTCGCTCATCGCTTGCGCCATCCTGGGTGCGTTCTATTCGTTCCTGCTCGCCCGGGCAGCTTGGTTGTTCGAGCAAGATACCGCCAGTTCCGTACCAAAGGCTGTCGAACTGGTGCCGTACAACTCTGCCTATCTTTCCCGCCTCGCTGCCTGGCGCTCGAACGATAAAGTTGCGCTATTGCAGCAGGCGGTTTCACTCAATCCCTTCGATTTTGAATCGCTGATTCAACTTGGCTTCGACCAGGAGTTCCGTAAGCGAGACATCCAGCAGGCCGAACGCTTTTACCTGCGCGCCGCGGTCGTTAACCAGATGTTCCTGCCCAAATGGACACTGACCAACTTCTATTTCCGTCATGCACGGTTGCCTGAGTTCTTTCGCTGGGCCAACGCCGCGCTAGCGATTACCCCGTTTTCGGCGGAACCGATTTTCGTTCAGATGTGGCTGTTAAGTCAAGATGCGGACCGGATCTCGCGTGCGATTCCAGAGCGTCCTCGAATCCTATTGCCCTATGCCTGGTTTTTGTCAAACAATCAGAAGCAGGATCCGATCGGGCCAATCGTGCATCGCCTGGTCCAGGCAGTTGGGAAACTCGATCCCCACAACTGGGGTCGGGACGACCTGCTAGCTGTGATTGAGGACCGGCTAGTAGCGGCCGGCAATCGGGATACCGCACTGAGCGTATGGAGCAGCATGGCTAACGCCCGCTGGATACCGCAGACGGTGCCGGATACAACTCATCCGGTGACCAATGGCGACTTCCGGTTGCCGTTTTACCAGCACGGGTTCGATTGGACGGAACTGGCTACCCCAGGTATTCACACCGATCAGATTCCGTCAGACAAGCTCGTTCGCTTCTACTTTTCCGGCGACGAGCCGGAGCAATGTTCACTGTTTCAGCAATACATTCCGCTGGAGGCGGGCCGCGCTTATGACCTCCACTGGCATATCGATTCGGGTCTGCCGGAAGGACCGAGCGGACTCCATTGGCACCTCACACCGATTTCGAAAGCACCCTCGGTTGAACTCGTCTCTGATGATTTAGCGGAGAGCAAAAATCCAGATTGGCAGTTTCATGCGCCGCTGGCCGCAAAGATCGCCTTGTTAACGCTGGGGTATCAGCGGCCGCTGGGCCAAATACGCGCTCGCGGTACCGTGCTGCTAAAAGACGTGTCTTCCCGCGCCGAGTAGTGCGAGCTTTATTTCACCGCGACAGCAGAGTATTCTTCGTAGGAACCTACGAAGTCCTCGATCTTTCCATCGGCAAAATTCCAGATGCGAGTGGCGACTTCGGAAACCAGATCTTCATCATGGGTCACAAGAAACACCGTCCCCTCAAACTTCTGCAAGGCAAAATTCAGAGCGTTAATTGCCTCGAGATCGAGGTGATTCGTAGGCTCGTCAAAGACCAGAATGTTGGGCTTTTGCAGCATTAGTTTGCAGAACATGAGGCGGGCCGCTTCACCCCCCGAGAGAGCATCCGTTTTCTTTAAACCCTCTTCGCCGCTGAAGAGCATTTGTCCAAGCAAGCCACGAATTTCTTCTTTGGACGCCTGCGGATCCCAGTCGTGCAGCCAGTCGGATACAGTCGTACCGCGCCGGATGCTGGTCTGCTGATCTTGTGTAAAATAGCCGATTGCCGCTTCGTGTCCCCACGTCACGGTACCGGAATCCAATCCAACGTCCGGATCATCAACGCCCGGGCCGTTGGCGAGCAGCGCTTTCAGCAGTGTGGTCTTGCCGGCGCCGTTGCGGCCCATGATGGCAATCTTTTCGCCACGCTGGACCGAGCCGGAGAAGTTCGTGATTACTTTCAGATCGCCGTAATCCTTGTTGACGTTCTTAAATTCGAGTACATGGCGACCGGAAGGGCGCTTCATTTCGAATCGGATGAATGGCCGTTGAATATTCGAGCGCGCCAGATCGGTTGTCTGCAGCCGCTCTACTTCTTTTTTTCGTGATGTGACCTGGCTGGCGCGAGTACCGGCTGAAAAGCGTGCGATAAATTCATTCAGCTGCGAAATTTTCTTTTCGCGCTGGGCATTTTCGGATTCAATGCGGGAGCGTATCTGCGTCTTTTGCAGAACCATGTCGTCGTAGCCGCCCGGATACGAGATGATCGTCTGGTAATCAATATCGGCGGTGTGGCTGCAGACGCTGTTGAGGAAGTGTCGGTCGTGCGAAATGACAATCAGAGATCCATCGTAACGATTCAGGAAATTCTGCAGCCAATGGATCGACTCCAAATCGAGGTAGTTAGTCGGCTCGTCGAGTAACAGCGCTTCCGGATGCCCGAACAAGGCCTGCGCTAGAAGTACGCGAACCTTTTGGCCTCCCTGCAACTCGCCCATTTTGCGATTATGCAACGGCTCCGGAATATCGAGCCCATCAAGCAGGACGGCCGCATCGCTTTCCGCCGTATAGCCATCTTCCTCGGCAACCACACCTTCCAGTTCACCGAGGCGCATGCCGTCCTCGTCTGTTAATTCCGGCTTGGCATACAAAGCCTCCCGCTCATCGAGCGCTTTCCAAAGAGGAAGATTACCCATAATGACCGTGTCGATCACACGATGGGCGTCGAAGGCAAACTGATCCTGGCGCAGGATACCAAGCTTTTTCGGGCGAACCACAGTCCCTTTTTGCGGCTCTAATTCTCCCGACAATAACTTCATGAAAGTAGACTTACCGGCGCCGTTGGGCCCGGTCAGACCATAACGGCGGCCGGGAAGAAAGGCAGCTGTAACGTCCTCAAACAGAACTTTGCCGCCATAGCGCATACTTACGTTGCTGACTGAAATCATGGGAAAAACGGGTGGGAATCTCTATTTTAGCGCAGTGTTTGGCTTTCACGCAGAGACGCTCCGGGTGGCGGGCGGTAAAGGCGCTACCGGCTGCAATGCCTTCTGTCCGTTAAGTCTGCGGTGGGATCCAACTGTCTCGGAGTAGACCTGTGTAAATATTGCTCCGAAAAAGAAAATCTGCGCCGAATAATACACCCAGACAATGAACGCCACGAGTGAGCCGGCCGCACCGTAGGTGGAGCCGACGCCGGCGGTACCCAGGTATATGGCAAGTAGCCCCTTGCCGATTTCGAACAAGATCGCAGTGGCGACTGAGCCGATGGCCACATCGCGCCAACTGATCTTCACATCTGGAACAAACTTGAAAATGAGAGCAAACAAAACGGACATAGCGACCAGGGGCAACACGATGTTGGCGGCCTCGCCCCATAGTGCGGTCCGAACAGGCAGGTAGCCTTCGAAGAATTTAGTGACGACGGCCAGCGTGGCGCTTAAAAGGAGAGAAGCCAGCAGCAAAAATCCCAGAGCCAGAACCATGCCGAACGATACAATCTTCCGCCAGATAACAGACCGCCAAGTGGCCGAGTGCGACGGGGGCGCATCCCAAATTGTATTCAGTGAGTCGCGTAATTCCGAGAATACGCCCGAAGCGCCAAAAAGCAATGTGATTAGGGCAATCAAGCCGGCCAGGATGCCTTTGGCGACATGATGCGTGTGAGCAAGTACAGTCTGCAGGGATTTCGCGGCCGAGTTACCCGCCATCTGTTGTACTTGTGCTAACAACTGGTGCTCCGCAGCGGACTTCTCCAACACAAGGCCGCATATGGCAACGATGAGGACCAGGAGAGGTGCGACCGACAGCAGCGTATAGTAGGCGAGTGCTGCCCCGAGTCGCGGAGCATTATGAGCGTTCCACTTCAAGGCTGTTGTTTTTACGAGTTCAAAGACCTGTTTCGTCGAAAGAGCAGGCATTTTAGCTCCTCTAGAACTATTAGAGCGTAAGTGATGAGACACTTGAAACAGTAAAATCGGGGGCACGTCAACAATAGCTGCAGCAACCGCATTCCGCATGCCGAGTGTTACGTTTATGGACTTTTATCGCAAACGATGAGGGAGTTGGCCTTCGCTGCTCGCGTAGCTTACTTTTTGTTCTGTTTCTCGGTTTTGGCTGCCTTGCTGCCGGGGCAACAGTTCGCCGGCAAAACGATCACCGCAATCCGCTACAAGCCGGAAGCCCAGCCCATTGATCGCCGCGATCTGGATCGTAGCCTGATGATCGAGGTGGGGCGCCCATTGGTGTCTGATGAGTTGGCGGCGTCGATTGACCGACTCTACCGCAGCGGGCTTTACGATGACATTCAAGTGGACGCGGAACCTAGCGGTCAAGGCGTGACGCTGACGTTTATTACTCAGCCGCGCCGGTTCATAGGCCATGTGGGGGCGCGTGGCGACATAAAGGACCCGCCAAGCCGCGCGGTCCTGATTGGAGATTCACAATTGTATCTCGGTGCGCCCTACGACGAAGAGGCTGTTGCCACGGCACGGAAACAATTGGAAGAGCAGTTGCGCGATAACGGTCTGTTCCACGGACAGGTGGATGTCACAACGGCAGAAGATCCCGTCACTCATCAGGTCACCATTCGCTTTCTGGTCGAGGCGGGCAAGCGCTCACGGTACGAACCACCCACCATCCGCGGCGATACCAAACTCCCCGACGCAACCATCACAAAAGCGACGGGCTGGCGCTGGCCTTTGATCCACAAATGGCGTCAGGTCACGGCTGTCCTCACTGACAAGGGCGTTCGGGGAGTACAAAATAAGTACGCCAAGAACGGCCGCTTGACGGCTTCGGTAACTCTCAGTTCACTCGAATACGACCCCGCGACCGGGAACGCGAAACCGGCCTTCGATATCAATGCGGGACCGAAGATTACGGTAAAGGCGTACGAAGCCAAAATCTCAAAAGGTAAGCTGCGTCAATACGTTCCGATCTACGAAGAAGGTTCAGTAGACAACGATTTGCTCGCGGAAGGCGCGAGTAATCTCCACGACTACTTTCAATCCAAGGGATACCCGGATGTTGATGTGACGTTTAAGCGCGAGCAGACAAAGAACGATGAAGAGGTCATCGACTACTATATTGCGACCGGCCCGCGCCAGCGCTTAATGAGGGTGGAGCTGCAGGGCAATGACTACTTTCTCGACGAAACATTGACGGAGCGAATGTTTTTGCGGCCGAAGTCAATTGTAATGCGTTATGGCCGCTATAGCGAGAACTTCCGCAAGAAAGACGAGGAGGCGATCGCGAGTCTATACGTCGCCAACGGATTTCAGGATGTGAAGGTGACGTCTTCTGTTCAGGCGAACTACCGTGGCAAGCCGAACGACTTGGCCGTGACCTACAAAATCTCGGAGGGAAAGCAGTGGCGGGTGGCAAACCTCAAAATAATTGGAGATGACCGGCTGAATTTAGATCCAATCAAAAGAGATTTCGCCTCGATAGAAGGTCAGCCGTTTGCCGAAATAAATGTTGCCACCGATCGGAACCGGATTCTAGAATTTTACTCTTCGAGAGGCTTTCCTTCGGCTTCATTCAGTTACCAAAGAATACCGGGACCGGAGCCGCAAACCGTAAACTTGATCTACCGCATTCGCGAAGGACGAGAGGAATTTGTACGTCAGGTAATTGTATCGGGGCTTTCGCGAACCAAGCCGTCGCTGGTAGAACGATACATTCACGTTACACCTGATGAGCCAATTTCTCTCTCTAAGGTGAACGAAGACGCCCGCCTGCTCAGCGGACTCGGTGTATTTGCCAGCGTAAACACAGCTTTGCAGAACTCGGACGGCACAACACGTTACAAAGACGTCCTATATGACTTCGATGAAGCCGCCCGTTACAGTTACTCGGTTGGTTTGGGAATGATTGTCGGCCAGTTCGGAGGAACTACTACGAATCTATCGAACTCTGGAGGGGCGAAAGGCGTTTCGCCGATTGTGTCTTTCAACGTGAACCGGCTTAATATATTTGGAGTCGGCCATACGGTGTCGCTGCAGACAACCTATTCGACGCTGCAGCAGCGCGAGTCGCTGAGCTATATCTTTCCGCGATTTCTCGGATCATCTAACCGGACCGTCACATTTTCTGCCCTGTACGACACGACTCAAGATGTGCAGACGTTCTCGTCGAGGCGCCTGGAAGGATCAGTCCAGACATCGCAGAGATTCAATCGCGCCTCGACTTTGGTTTTGCGGTTTGCTTACCGCCGGGTCAGCACGGGAAATATAAATATTCCATCTCTACTTGTGCCGATCTTCTCGCAACCGGTACGTATCGGTATGCTGTCGGCGAGCTATATACAGGATCATCGCGATAATCCCGCGGACGCACATAGCGGGTTCTGGAACACGCTCGATACGGGCCTCGCCGGAAACTTCTTTGGATCGCAGCGCACCTTTCTGCGCGTGCTCGGCCGCAACGCGACATACACGTCGCTGGGCCGCAACCTGGTCCTTGCGAGGCAAACTCAATTCGGAGCTATTATTCCGTTCAACATCCAACCGGGCTTATCGCACTTTGAGGCCATTCCGCTGCCCGAGAGATTTTACGGTGGTGGCGGCGTTTCCATGCGTGGGTTCGGTGACAATCAGGCTGGCCCGCGAGACATCGGAACACCAAACGAGTTGCCAGGCACACCCACTGCGGTTGCGACTGGCTTCCCAATCGGCGGTAATGCGCTTTTCTTTAATAATGTGGAGTTGCGCTTCCCTTTGCTCGGTCCCAATATAAGCGGCGTTCTCTTCGAAGACATGGGCAACATCTATACGACCCTGAGTGACTTTTCGTTGAATTACAAACAGAAAAGCATGCAGGACTTTAATTATGCCGTACAGGCCGCCGGCTTCGGAATCCGTTACAAAACTCCATTGGGTCCCGTTAGGTTGGATCTCGCCTATGCTTTGAACCCTTCCCGCTACTTGGGATTCAGCACGAACGAGAGTTATCAACAGTTACTGAACTGCACGCAGTACGACATTCAGCACGGCACCGCCGGCTGCAAGCCCGGTCCACAGCAGTTGAGCCATTTTCAATTCTTCTTTTCCATTGGGCAGGCTTTTTGATGCGTTGGCGAGTGCTCAGTGCCATCGTGCTCATGCCGTATTTGTTGTCAGCGGTAATTATTGATCGAATTGCCATCGTTGTAGGGAACTCCATTGTGAAAGACAGCGATATCAGCCGAGATATCCGGGTGACTGACTTCCTAAACGGCCAGGGTCTTGACCTCGGTGAGAAAGCTCGCAAAAATGCGGCCAACCGGCTCATTGACCAAGTCTTCATACGAAAAGAAATTCAGGTGGGCGATTATCCTGTGGCCACTCCGCAACAAGCTGATCAGCAACTCGAGCGGCTCATAAACGAGCGCTTCAAGAGTGAAGCTGCTTTTCAGAATACTTTGAAACACTATGGAATTACCGCCCCCGATTTGCGGAGCCAATTTGTTTGGCAGTTGACTGTGCTGAGCTTCATCGATGCCCGATTCAAGCCTGCGGTGTTGGTGACCGATCCCGAAGTGGAAAAATATTATCACGAGCACACGGCTGCTTTGCAAAAGGAAAATCCGGGTAAGAGTTCCTTGGATGACCTGCGCGTTGCGATTACCAACATACTGGCTGCTCAGCGCGTGGATAAACTATTCTTCGCCTGGTTGGATGACCAGCGCAAGGATACTAAGTTCAAATATTTCGAGGCAGATCTCGAGTGACACATCGCAGAAAGATCTGGCTGATGGTGGGAGCAGCCGTACTGAGCTTAGCGGCGATTCTATTGATTGCTGCGCTCGTGATTGTGCAAACGCCGTGGTTCGCCAATTTCGTACGCACGAAGATTGTCGCAACTCTCGAGGACTCAACCGGCGGTGTAGTCGAGATTGGATCTCTTTCGATTGATCTTCGACACTTAACGGTGCGGATCACGAACGCCGTTTTGCACGGCAAGGAGCCGGCCGCCGAAGATCCTTTGTTCCGCGTGCGGGAGATTGAGTTGCGGGTTCAGCTGTTCTCCGGAATCAAGAAGCCGTTAAATTTCGAGTACCTCGGCATTGAACAGCCACAAGTAAACCTGATAGTGCTGCCCGACGGTACAACGAATGTGCCTGAACCGAAGACTCCTTCCCCGCCGAGCCAGACGTCGGGTTTGGAAACCGTCGTCGATTTGGCGGTGAATCGATTTGAACTGCGGAACGGTTTGATAAAGGTCTTGGAGCAAAAGAGCCGGCTCAACGCGCGCGGTAGTAATCTGCGCGTGTTGCTCAATTACAATACGGCGAATCCAAGCTATGTGGGTAATCTTGCGATGGATCCGCTCGTCCTGGCCTCCGCCGGCCAGCCGCCGCTTGGTGTTCACGTAAACGTGCCACTCATCCTGGAGAAAGATGCAATTCGAGTCAATCAGGCGAGCATCAACTCCGCCCAGTCGCAAATTCAGCTGAGTGCTGCACTTGAAAATGTAAATACTCCGGTGATAAATGCGAAGCTGAATGCCAGCGTCTCTATTGCGGAAGTCCAGCGAAGTTTCGCACTGCCGCTGGACGCGAATGCCAGTGGTGTGCCGAAACAGCTAACTGCAAATTTGGCGCTTCGATTCGATAACAAGACAAACGAGCTTCGGATCGATACGGCTCGCCTGGGGTTAGGCAGCACGACTCTACAGGCAAGCGGAGATCTCGATCCTACAAAGCAAACCCCCGTTCGTTTTAGTGCCGATTTCGCCTTGGCGGAGTTGTCGAAGCTTTTCAAACTGACAGGAGTGCAAATAGCTGGGAACCTCACCGCCGACGGCCGCGCCAGCATGGACAAACAAAATAATTACAACGTGAATGGCACATTGCAATCGAGGCAGCTTTCGGTTCGCAGCGGTACAACAAAGATTTCGGACTTGAACGTGTCATCACCCTTTCATGCCGATCCATACCTGATCAGCATGGACGGATTACGGGTCAGTGCGCTTGGCGGATCCTTGGGGGCAAAAATATTTCTGGAAAAATCGCGAAATTTGAGTGTAGAAGGTCGGCTGCAAAATCTCGCAATACCGGTACTGGTGGCGGCGTTCACTGGCAAGCAAATCGGATACGACGGTTCGTTAAGTGGAACGGTCGTTGCTAAGGGTGACTTAAAAGCGAAAGGAACGACCAGTTATACAGCGCAAAGTAATTTGATGATCAATCCCGGCCGGCATGGCATTCCGCTGAGCGGGCAACTTAAAGCAGATTATAAAGGTGCCACGGGGGCGTTGGATCTGGCAAATTCGTATGTGCGCTTGCCGAATTCCCGCCTCGATCTGAGTGGTTCGTTGGACAAGATAATCGATTTGAATCTGACATCGCGCAATTTGAATGATTTCTTGCCAGCAGCCAACTTTGGCGCTGCAAAACCCGAAACCACCCTGCCGATTGTATTGAATGGGGGCACAGCCAATCTTCGGGCGCAGATTACTGGAAGTACGACCTCTCCACGTATTGCGGCACGCTTCGATATAAACCAGTTTTCGGTGGAGCAGCGGCCGTTCACGCAGTTAGGTTTGAATGCACTCGCTAATCAAACGGGAGCTGGGCTGCAGAATGGTACTTTGACCGGCGCGGGATTCAACATCAGCTTCAACGGCACGCTGGGACTTTCGAAATGGAGCCCTCAACCTAACTCGCCGCTTACCGCAAACGTGAGCTTGCATAACGGCGATCTTGCGGATCTTGTTAAACTTGCCGGCCAAACGTCGCTGGAGGCCTCGGGCGCCGCGACGGCGGAAGTTCACGTTAACGGTACGTATGGTAACCCGCTAGGCAATGCAATTGTCCAGGTGAACGACGGCAGTGTCGCTCAACAGCCTTTCGGCAAGTTTTATACCAACGTCAATTTGGGAGACCAGCTTGTTACTCTTTCACAGTTCGAGTTAGATTCCGCGGGCGGAACGTTGCGGGCGAACGGTACGTTCCGGCATCCGCGCGAGAGCTTCTCCGCGGGGCTTGTTCAGTTGCAGCTTGGAGTTGCAAATATCCAACTTGCCAATGTGAACGCGATTGCGAAGCAAAATGCCGGCGTAAGCGGTAACGTCAATCTTACGGCTAATAGTTCGTTGAATCTGCAGGACCGGCCCAATCAACCGGGGATTCAAATTGTCAATGTGACTGCCGATCTGGCGGCCAGCTCATTACGCGTGCAAAATCAAGATGCAGGCGAACTTACCGCAACGGCCCGCACCACCAACGGGAGCGTTCGTTACAATCTAAACTCCAATTTCGCCGGGTCGGCAATCGATTTGCATGGCAGCACAAGCCTGTCACGCGACTACTTCACGCAAGCGGCGGCTTCTATCAAGAACTTGTCGGTCGAGAAAGCATTACAGCTGGCGGGCCAGTCGGCCATTCCTGCAAACGGACAGCTTTCGGCGGATACGCAAGTGAATGGCACGCTGGCAGCTCCTGCGGCGGCGCTCAATTTTCGTTTACGCGACGCGCAGCTGTACTCCGAGCCGATCAACAGCCTGGAAGGACACCTTCGGTATTCGAACACTGCGCTCAGCGTTCCTTCTATTGATCTTGATGCGCCAGCCGGACGGATCAGCGTCAGCGGGTCATTCAATCATCCAGCGAATATCTTCACCAGCGGCTCGCTGGCGGCTACCTTAAAGAGCAGCGACATAAAACTTGCACGGATACATAATCTCGAGCTCAAAAAACCAGGGCTCGCCGGAATCTTGAGAGTCGGGGCCGAACTTTCCGCGAATGTGCGCCAGGAACACGGAAAAACCGCCGTGCTGATTTCCAATCTAAATGCCGACGCCGCTACCGATAGTTTGCGCGTGGATAATCAACCCCTGGGCGGGTTGAGCTTCAACGCCAAGACTAGCGGAACGACACTCCGGTTCCGCCTCGACTCTGATCTAGCAAAGAGCAGTATCCACGGGCAGGGACAAGCGCAATTAAGGGGCGAGTACCCGATCCAGGGAAACCTCGTTTTCAACAATGTGCGCTATTCGAACATAGCGCCCTTTGTTACTTCGGACCAAGCCGGAGCGCCTCCGTTTGAAGCCTTGGTGGAAGGGAAGGCTGCCTTCCGCGGACCGATGACAAACACTGACGCTGTTTCTGCTCAGCTGGACATCGACCGACTCGATTTTCGAACAAACCAAAATAGTTCACCGACGGGTTCACCCGCGCTTCGCGTTGTAGAACTGCAAAATAATGGCCCGATCAAAGTTGGCCTGGATCACGAAGTAGTTAAGATCGAACAACTGAATATCGGTGGAAGGAAGACGTCGCTCAGAGCGTCGGGTTCCGTAAATCTGAAGAGTGCTGACGAGCCTTTATCGTTGAATGTGGCTGCTGATGTGGATCTTGGCCTGTTGCAGAATGCAGACCGTGATTTCTATTCGTCGGGCTCCCTCGCCCTAAACGCGATTATTCGAGGGAGTTTTGCTCAGCCGCGGGCCAACGGCAAAATAGAGATCAGAAGTGCAAACGTAAATTACTCAGGCGCTCCGAATGGCTTATCGAACGCTAACGGCGTGATTCTCTTGAATGGAACCAATGCCTCCATTCAGAGTCTAACCGGAGAAAGTGGCGGCGGCCAAATTGCACTTGCTGGGTTCGTGGGGCTTGGATCGCGGGTGCCAAGTTTCAATCTGAAAGCGACTGCTAATAAGGTGCGAGTACGTTATTCGGGCGTAAGTACCACATCGAATGCAACGATCACGCTGACCGGGAATACAAGGCGCTCTTTACTTTCGGGCACTGTGAGCGTTGAGCGGATTGCTTATGCCAGTTCGAGCGATGCGGGCTCACTTCTCTCGGCCGCTTCAACTCCGCCAAGTGCGCCGTCTTCGCCATCACCGCTGCTCGCAGGAATGAGACTGGAGATCCACATTCTGACGGCGCCGGATTTACAGGTGGCAACAACCTATGCGAACCGTCTTTCGATCCTGGCTAACCTTACGGCGAGGGGTACTGCCGAAAATCCCGGTATGTTGGGTCGGGTAACTGTAACGGATGGGCAGTTGGTATTTTTTGGCAACACCTACACCGTCACTACGGGGACAATCAATTTCTACGATCCTAATTCGATCTCGCCAATTTTGAACGTTTCGCTCCAGACGGTTGCCCAGGGTGTGAATGTAACCATCGGAGTAACCGGGCCAATTGATGATATGAAGTTAAGCTACCGCTCCGATCCGCCTTTGACCTTTGAGCAGATTGTTCAGTTGTTAGCAACGAATACCACGCCCGCAAACCCGGTGATCGCCGCGCATCAGCCGACGCCGCCACAGCAATCCTACACACAGATGGGCGAATCAGCCGTTTTGGGGCAGGCGGTCGCAAATCCCTTAGCCAGCCGGGTGCAGCGGGTCTTTGGCCTGACTCAATTCAAGATTGACCCCTCTGTGGCGGGCGCCAATGGACCATCGGCGAGAGTTACGCTCCAACAGAAAATTGCCAGTAACATCACCTTCACCTACATTACCGATGTTCAACAAACCAATGCGCAAATTGTACGAGTGGAATGGGATCTTAGTAATAATCTCTCAGCTGTAGGTCTGCGTGACTACAACGGCAACGTCAGCATAGAGTTTTTCTATAAATTTACCCGGCAATGACGAACATCAAACGTTGATATGAGGATCACTGTCTTTGGACTTTCGATTAGTTCGGCTTGGGGTAATGGGCACGCCACTTTACTGAGAGGTCTGTTTAGAGCGCTACATGCACAAGGCCACTCGATTCTTTTTTTCGAACATAATGCACCTTATTATGCGGCTCACCGTGACGCCACTAGTCTTCCGTACGCAAGTCTCCGGTTCTACGACGACTGGGAATCGAACATCCCGTCCTTTAAACAGGCGTTGGAGGCGTCCGATGCCGCTATCGTTACGTCTTATTGTCCACATGGCGCGGCTGCTTGCGATCTTATGTTGGAAGGGACGCCCGGGGGGTGCCGGCGAATATTCTACGACATGGATACGCCAGTGACCCTAAGTAGGCTGCTCCAAGGCAACCCAGTTGAGTATTTACCGGGCGACGGGCTGGGCGGCTTTGATCTGGTTCTAAGTTATACCGGCGGAATCGCGATAGACGAATTGCGCAATCGCCTGTCGGCAAAACGCGTGGCGACGTTGTATGGCTGGGTAGATCCCGACTATTATTGCCCGGTTAGGGTACGCTCTGACTTCGCGAGTGACATTTCTTATCTCGGAACTTTTGCCGCCGACCGGCAGGATAAGCTTGAGACTCTATTCCTCGATCCGGCTTGTAAGTTGCCATCCAAGAAATTTCTCATCGGCGGTGCTATGTATCCAGATGTCGAGCACTGGCCCGCGAACGTGCGCTACCTGTCGCACGTCGCTCCACCCGAGCACGCCGCCTTTTACTCGTCGTCACCGTTGACACTCAGCGTCACGCGAGGGGCGATGGCCGCGATGGGCTATTGTCCGTCGGGGAGGCTATTCGAAGCTGCCGCTTGCGGGACAGCCATACTGAGCGATTGGTGGACCGGCATCGATTATTTCTTCGAACCCGGCAATGAGATTCTAATTGCCGAATCAACGGAAGACGCATTGGGCGTCCTGCTGAAAGACCGGGCGGCTTTGGTTACAACGGGCGCAAGAGCGCGAGAACGAGCTATGGACTGTCACACCGCGGCCATCCGTGCAGCGCGTCTGACCAGCTTGATCGAAAATCCGGTGGATGATGCTGAGGGCAATACCAGCGACCATCTGGAATCGAAACTCCCGGCAATGGCCGAAGGAAAAATCTAACAATGTGGGGAATAATTCCGGCAGCGGGTATGGGAAGCAGAATTCAGCCGCTTGCGTTTTCTAAAGAGTTGCTACCGGTCGGCACGTGTTCGGCTGGATCACAAGACCGGCCGCGCGCTGTAAGTGAGTATCTGATTGAACGCATGGTTGCCGGTGGGGTGGATAAGATCTGTTTCGTGATTTCACCCGGTAAATCAGACATTCTGAATTACTTTGGCGGGCACATCCTTTCGGCGGATATCTTCTATGCCGTTCAACCTAAGCCAGCGGGTCTCTGCGACGCGGTGTTTCGGGCGCGGCCGCTAATCTCACCGGACGAACACGTCTGTATCGGACTTCCCGACACAATCTGGTTTCCGGAAGACGGATTGCAGTTACTTCCTAACGGTGACTTGTCGCTCTTATTATTTCCTGTCGAGCATCCGGAATCCTTTGACGCCGTATTAACGCGCGAGGACGATATCGTAGAGCTGATCCAGGTTAAAGATGCCGCTCCGGCATCCCATTGGATTTGGGGCGCGCTAAAAATGCCCGGCTATTTGCTCGCTGATCTCCATCGTATGTGGTTAGAAAGTCAAGATGAGTATCTCGGAACCTTGATCAACAGTTATTTGAGACGCGGTGGTCGTGCTTTCGGCATTAAGGCGGGTCAATCGTACGTCGATGTTGGAACTTTGAACGGCTATCGTGAAGCCTTGCGGCTGTTAGATGGCAATCCTATAGAGCTTCATCGTGCTTGAGAGCGTTGAGACACCGATTAAGCTTGAGGTGCTGGATGATCTTACGCAACTCTTGACGGGGTTCGATAGCGAGTGGTCACAGTTCTATGCTGGGGCGCCCCAAGCCACTCCGTTTCAAAGTCCAGAGTGGCTTCTGACCTGGTGGCGGCATTTTGGGAGCGGCCAACTTCAAATCTTCACCTTTCGAGATGAAGATAAAAGGCTGATTGGCGTCATTCCTTGCTTCCTTCATAAGTGGAACGGGCGCCGTCAGCTTACATTGGTGGGCTCTGGAATCTCAGATTACCTGGAGCCGCTAATTGATGCAATTCATCGAACGCCCGTTTTGCAGAGATTTGAAGCTTACTTACGATCGACCGACGCCTGGGACATTTGCAGCTGGCAAGATCTTTCAGCCGATTCGGCGCTAGCCGACATTGCAGGCAAAGGCGAATTAGGCATACAAAGGAAGCCTGACACGCCATGTTTAGAGATTCCGCTCTCGCGCAACTTTGACGAATATTGGCAGGCGCGACCCAGCGGCCTTCGCAGGAACGTCAAACGTTATAGCCAAAAGGCGGCGGAACTTGCTACGCTGAACTTCGAGCACAGCGCGTGCTATGAACCCGAGTATATGGAGGCTTTGATCCGGCTGCACGGCCTCCGCTGGCGTGAGCACGGCGAGCAGGGTATGATCAACGCCAATCGGTCCGGTCAGTTTCTGCGGGATGTCTGTCAAGCATTTGCTGGTAAGAAGAAACTTTCATTCTTTGTCTTGCGATTCCAAGGTGTAATCGCCGCCGTGATCCTGGGGTTTTCGCAGAGAAAGGAACTCTTCGCCTATCTAAGTGCGTTCGACCCTGCTTATGGGGCGTTTGGTTTCGGAAGAATCCTTCTATATCAGGCTCTTCGTCACGCTTCGTGCACTGGCTATTCTTCCTGGAACTTTTTAAGAGGCGACGAACCTTACAAAGCTGAGTGGGGGGCAACGCCGATCAAGAAATTGCGTGTGATTGTTACTCGCTACGGTGAGGCAAGTTGATGATTCTCTCGTATAAACTGAGATAATCCTGCGCCATGCGGATCGCGTTAAAGCGCACTTCCGCCGCTCGCCGGCAAGCTGCCGGGATGATTTCTGCCGATCTATGAACGGCATCCGCCATCTCCTCTTCGCAGCTAACGATCCAGCCTGTTTTTCCGTTTTCGACAATCTCCGGAAGGGCGCCTGAGGCAAAGGCAATAACCGGTGTGCCGGATGCAGCTGCTTCCATGGCGACGAGAGAACTGGTCTCCGGTGCTAGCGCAGGTACCAACAGACAACGCGCGCCGCTAAGCAATTTAGCTCGCTGGCTGCTGTTTACTGGTCCAACATAGTGACGATCATCTTCCAATAAGGGGACGACCTTTTCGCAGAAATATGTTTGATGGTCGCCGAATGGATGCACCGGTCCCGCCAAGACAAGAGGCAGATCGAGCGATCTGGCAACGTGGAGAGCTATATGAGCGCCCTTTTCTGGACAGACTCGACCAAGCCAGAGAAGGTAATTGTCCTTCCTCGGAGTGAACGTGAATTGATCAAGATCGATACCATTGCCAATGACGGGTGTGAAAAAAGTGTTTGCTTGGGTACGCGCTTGACTCTGGGATACATAGTTTAAAATCAGGCCTCGATGCTGAAAAAGGTCTTCCGGATACCAGGACACCGGAAGATGCAATGTCGCTAACTGCCGAACCGATTGACTGGGCGGGCGATACGAAAGAAAATCAAGGCCGTGGAAATGGATGAGATCGATGGCTTCCGTTTCCAATGTTCTTTCAATCCTGTCCCGGTGACTCTCCTGTGCTGCCTTGCGGATTGACGGGCTGATCTCGGCTTGGGCAGCAGGTGTTTCGACTAATTGGCCCGCAACCTCAGAGTTTTTTGCTGCAATCACTATGGAGCGATGACCGGCGTTGACCAGGCATCTGTCAAGGATCTGTAGGATCTGCTCCGCGCCTCCAGATGCGGGACTTACCGGAAACAGTGGGTAAGCAACACTCAATATAGTGAGACACATACTTGTGAGAAGCTCGGCGGCCTTCAGTCCAGAGCCTGCCGTTCAAATGGGCAATTTCGCTACAATGGGAGGACGCAAAACTACGCTGTGATCGGGTCGCCACCAAATAAGAATGATTGAACTTTTTTCGGAAATAGTCCGGTACCGCCAACTCATTTGGGCGCTTGCGCTTAAGGATCTGAAGATACGCTATAAACGCTCGGTTCTTGGCTTTTTGTGGGCTTTGCTGAATCCATTATTGCTGATGATTGTACTCACCATAGTGTTCACCACTATAATGGCGCAAAATATCCCTCATTACGCGATTTTTCTGCTTAGCGTTCTTTTGCCGTGGACATTCTTCTCGCAGTCTTTGTCTTACGCAGCCGATTCGATTGTGGGGAACGGCGATCTGATCAAGAAAGTTAAAGTAGCGAAACTTGTTTTTCCCGTGGCGGCCGTTGTTTCGAATCTGATCAACTTCTTGCTTTCAATGATTCCGCTGATCTTGATCCTCGTGGCCCTTCGTTTTCCGTTCCACTGGACCTGGATTTACTTACCTGTGCCGCTATTAGCTCTCTCTCTGCTTACTCTGGGCGGAACGTTTTTCTTTGCAGCGGCAAACGTATATTACAGGGACGTGGCTCATATTCTGCAGAACCTGTTGAATGTCCTTTTCTATATTACCCCGATCATCTACTCTATCGATCTGATGCCGCCGCAGTACAGATGGCTTTTCCGCATCAATCCGCTGGGATATATTTTCAATGGGTTTCGCCTGAGCGTCTATTGGGGTTTGCTGCCAACGCTCGCCTCGGTGATCGCTTGTTTCGTCTGTGCGTTCATCGCGTTAGGTTTCGGCTATTGGATGTTCAAGAAACACGAAGATGAATTTGTTTTTTATGTGTGAGTGACAAAATCATGGATGTAATCATCGTCAAGAATGTCACTCAGCGCTTTCGTGTTATTCACGAACGGCCAGATACTCTCCGTGAGTTGTTTTCGCGCTTTTTGACACAGAAAGTCAACTACCACGACTACGAAGCTGTGAACGATGTCACTTTTACTGTTCGTAGTGGAGAAATGCTGGGCATTCTGGGGCGCAATGGTTCTGGGAAAAGTACGCTGTTGAAGATTATTGCTGGTGTATACCGTCCGACGGGCGGCACCGTGGAAGTTTGTGGAACTGTTGCGCCACTGTTGGAGCTGGGCGCCGGAATGCACAGCGAACTGACCGGGAGAGAGAACATTCTATTGAACGGTCTCCTGATGGGCTACTCCAAACAGCAGATGCTGCAGCGGGAACAGCGCATCATCGAGTTTGCAGAAATCGGCGATTTTATCGATGTTCCGATCAAGCAGTACTCCTCCGGAATGTATACCAGATTGGCCTTTTCAGTCGCTAGCGAAGTGGATCCTGACATTCTCGTACTGGATGAGATTCTAGCAGTGGGCGATATTTCCTTCCAAAAAAAATGTTTTGATCGCCTGAAGAAGTTTCGCGCGTCGGGCAAGACAATTATCCTTGTGAGTCATAGTCCAGACCAGATTGCTCAGTTTTGCGACCGTGCATTGTTGCTGGACCGCGGCCGTCTTACATTTCTGGGCGATCCCGAGACCGCAATGCGCTTTTACAAGGAGTCGCTCCATATGCCTGCTTCCCAGAAAGAATTAATCGGCGCAGCAAACAGCTAAGCTCGACAACCTAGGTTCAGGCTGCAGCCAGATTGTTAGCAGCGGGCATTTGATGGCGCCGCGAACTCAGACTGATCTCGATTATATTCGCAATTGGGCCGACAATCGCTAGCGCATAGTACGGTGCGTGAACGTTTTCGAACAGACGCAAGATCATCTCGACGACAGCGACTAGGAACGCGACGAGACATTGCGCCCAGACTGGTTTTACTGTGGTGCGTGGGTCCGTAATCATGAAAAAGATAAACAACTGATACATCGGACCTGTAATCGGCGCTACTTCCGCCAGAAATGGATGGCCGGTGAAGAAGGTTCTTAGATATGACAGCGCGATAAATGAAACTACGTAAGTTGCTGTTATGTGGAATCGCTTGACCCGGAGCACAATCAGCACCCCCAAGACCCAAACGATCAACATCGGCCAGATCGTATTACCCCATTGAATGCTCAGTGCGGCAACATACTCGGGTACTAGCAGCAGCATAGCTGAAATAGCAAAATTCGAAGGATTCCAGAGATGGCGCCCACGCCAACGAATCACGTATTTCGACATGATCGCTAATATGCTACAGAGCACGTAAGGCCAGAAAGCGGGCGATCGCAAAAGAATGCCGACGCTAATGCCGGTAATATAGGCGCTCGCGAGGTGCGGAACCTTACGGTAAAGCAGGCCCGCCAAGAGCATTTCGCAAGCCACGCTTGCTGCGATCGCCAAAACTGTCCGGGAAAGACTCTCCAGCAAACCAAACGAGAGCTGACTGACGAGAAGAATGAGAGTAATGAAAATAGGCGGCAAGTAACGGTTTTCAGCACCAAAGAAGTAAGCAAGCCGTGACTTGGCTGCCGCGGTCACGCGATCCTGGCTTACACTTTTCGGGTTGCTGCTCAAGCTGGCTCCTTCACCTTGTGGAGCACGTCGAGCCGGGGAGAATCGAGAATCTGCGATTTTCCAGAAGGCCAACGGATCTCCACACGGTCGATCTTGTCGCTTCGTCCCAGCCCAAAGTGCAGTCGCCGCGAATTTTGCGAACAGAAACCGCTTCCGCCCGAAACCTCTTGTGCTTGCTGCTGACCATTCCAAAAGACTCGCACTTCGGCCCCAATTGCACTCCTGTTACTTGCCGTACCCTCCAGCAGAAATTCGATCCATCGATTTGCCGGAGTTACATCGTTCTTATAGAGGAGCAACGGCCCACGCTGATTCGCCACAACGGCATCCAATGCGCCATTATTTTGCAGGTCAGCGAGCGCGATTGCGCGTCCATCAAAACGATCTGTTGCTCCAACTAATTGCGAAACCTCCCGGAATTGGCCAGCTCCATCGTTGATCCAGACCTTTTTCTGCTGATAACCGGAAAGGCTTCGTCCGCGTAGCGAAGGCCAGTTAGCTGCATCTGAGATAATCGACTTATTCCCACCAGCGACCTTCGAATAGTCGTACCAATAACTTTGATCCTGATCCAGCGAAACATTCCCATTTACTTCGTAGAGATCGAGATAGCCGTCGTTGTTTAAATCCCCGAATTGCGTACCAAAACTCCAGCCCCCTAACTCCACGCCCATGGAGTTAGCCATGTTTTCGTATTTGAGGCTATCGCCAGAGGTGCCGGGCTGTGGCATCCAAAGATTATTTCCCTGGACCAGCACACCCTCTTCAGAGATGTTCGAGACGAAAATCGAGTAACGTCCTTGATTCAGCACGTCGCCGATCGAGGCAGTCATGCCACTTTTCGGCGCGTACCCAACACCGGTTTGCTTACCTACTTCCCGGAAACCGTGCCCCCCTTCATTGAAATAAAGCTCGGAAACGCCGTAATCGTTCGCGACAAATAGATCGGGAAAACCAGTCCCGCGAAAGTCCGCGGCCACGGCGGCAAGTGACCAGCGCCGTGACCGAATTCCCATCTTCTCCGAAACCTCTTCGAACTTGCCGTTACCCAGATTGTGGAATAGATACTTGCGTCCGCCGTTCTGCGCGTATTCAAAGCTATCCGGCATCATCTTGGTATTCGCGAGCTTCCACAGGTTTATATTTTCGGGATAATAGCCGCCCAGAAAAAGGTCGAGCCGGCCATCGTTGTCGTAGTCAAACCAGATGGCTGTATTTGAATTCACCCATCGAGGAAGACCAGCCGTCTCGGTCACTCGCGTGAAGTGTTTTCCGCCGTCATTGTGATACAACTCCGGCTTACCCCACTTATAAATCAGGACATCTTCGTATCCGTCGTTATCGTAGTCGCCCCATACCGCGCCCATCGTAACTCCGGTACCGGGTTTGTTAATATCTCCGAGCCCGACTTTATCGGCCACGTCCTCGAAAGTTCCATTCCCGAGATTCCGATAGAGGGCATTGTGACTCCCCTCACCGCTGTTGGCGACGTAAATGTCGTCCCAACCGTCATGGTCAAAATCGACGACAGATACCGCTGCTCCCATCGAAGCAACTTGTTCCATGATGTGTTTCAGTTTTGGATCGAGCGTCGGGGCCTTATGGACAAAATTGATTCCGACCTGCTTAGAAACTTCCTGCAAGCTGAATCCGTAATGGCTGATCGCCGCCGCACGATTCTGAGCACGGCCAGTTGCCTGCTGCCTCTGCACGTAGTAGCGATGAAGCAGCGGGATTGCGAGTAAGCAAACGAATAACACGCTAATGACTACGCGCGTAACGATTCTCTTCTCCGCTACTTCCATAATCCACTCGCGAGATTCTCGGCGGGCACATAGCGCGTGTGATAGAGCTGCCAATCCGACTTATGGTGCTGATACACGTTATCGTCTTCTAACTCCGTAAGCGGCTTCTGATAGGCGTGCATGCTGTGATCGGGCAGCGGCAATACGGTCCTCGAATATTTAAAGCTATAGTCACCTTCTTTCATCCAGCCATCGCCTTCAAAAACATAATCACGAACAAAACCTGCCGGTACGGCCGGACCAGGGTCGAACCGAAGATGAAGCTCGTCACCGCTGCCAGCGATCACATAGCGGTCATCGCAGCGCTGCAATAACGGTGTCACGTCGCCGTACCGCGTATAATAGCCCGCAATCGGTTGCCACTTTTTGTCGCTTGCCGCGAGTTCTTGATAAACGGGCACCTCGGGAGAGTAAGAGCCTCCCTGCTCGATTCGAGAGTACCCCCGATGCGAGAGGGCAGCATTTGTAAGTGTGAGCTCTTGACCGTGCATGTTTTCGGCCGAAATACCGGTCGCCCACGACAATCGGTCCCAGTAAATCTCCAGATTTGTACGTAGACGTAACCGTCGAGGCGCCCCCGGCTGAAATACATTGGTTAAATCAAGCACGACGGTTTTTTCACGACCGGCCGGTACGCCGAGATCTCTTTTTGCTGTGATCCAATGCCCGTCACGGTTCAACACCTCTAAACTCAGGTCTGTGGGTTTCGCCTGGCGCCCCTGATTCACTGCTACCAGGAGGCCGTCATCCCATGGATGCAGCCATCCATCGCCGATCAGGTAAAGGCTTCCCTTTCGCGGAGCATCCAAGGGAAGCGTGAGTTCAACCCAGTGATCGCGCGCGATGCCCTGATATTTTCCTAACGGGAATGAGTCCAGGTAGCGGTGATCCAAGTTTTGAACCACGCGGCTCACATCACGCCCTTGCTCATCCTGAGCCGCGGCAAACGAGTGAAGCGCGCCGGTCACGTAAACGCCCAGCGGGGCGACCGGCACGGCGACCCGTTCATCAACGAAAACCTGGGTGCCTTTAGGATGATCTATTGCACGCAAACTATAACGGTCAATGTAATAGGTTTCCCAGTATTCATCGGTAACGCTCACATCCAGGCTGCCGTTCTTTGGCTTAAGCTGCCCGCTGTCGATTTTGAACCACTCCTCTGTTTGTTCAATCGGCGCGGTCTTCCCGGACGCATCGTGTGCCCCCAAAGCGCCCGACATCGGTGCTACGTCTTTCACGTATTGCATCTTGTAGCCATTCCAAGCAAAAAGAAGAGGACAGGAGCCTTTGAGTCTTTGCTCTGCCAACAGGGTTTGATTCGCCTTGAGAGCGAATTCCGTTTGGATTAAACCATTCGGCCATACAATGCGCGCGAACTCAGCGCTGGAATGATCCCCTAAACCAAAATGCAGAATCGGAGACGTGATGATCTGCATCTGGGTTAGCAATTCGGAGCGCAACTGAATTTCGCCGCCGATTCCAAATGAATTGATTCGTTGATCGCCGTTGGTCGTCGCAGCCCGAGGTCGTACTTCCTGAAACCTATATCGTTTCGTGCCTGAACTCTTAGACTCAACCGGCTTGCCGTCTGGTGTCAAACCTACGATTTCCAGGCGCCCTGCGGAGTTTGAGGGCAGGAAACCGCCGGTTACAAAGGGCAAGGAAGCACTCACACGGGTGAACCGATGCCCATCGGAAAGAAACGCCTGGCCGTTTGCGATCAGATCCAAGGCGCCGTTGTTGTCCAAATCAGCCAAGTCAATGGTCTGCTCCTCGCCGATCGGCTGAGCAGCGGCCAGCTCGCCAACGTTCCAGTCTTTACCGCTGGCGCGGTCAGAAAGACGCATCACCCGCCCATCTTTCTGCAGGATAACGAAATCGGGTAGTCCATCGCCATCCACATCGGCAGCGCTTACATCTACGCTCGGAGTTTTCATGGCAGCTGGCATGTCGCGCAAATGGTAATCGCCTAAGCGTTCATTTGCAAATACCTTCAACCCACCATTCTTATCCAGCAGCGCGACGTCCGGGTCGCCGTCCCCATCTATGTCCGCGGAGGCGAAAGCAATGAGCCCGTCTACGCCTTTGAATGGATGCATCGCCGCAAAGGTTCCGTCGCCGTTATTACGCAGCACAAGAGGCTGGCCTGAGACACTCCCGAGCACCACGTCGAGATCGCCGTCAAGATCCACATCGAATGCCCAAGCTCCCCGGTAAGCATCGTGCAGGATCGCGGACGGCAGCTTGGTATCTGCCGTCACGTCGGTAAAGTGCTGCAAGTCCTTCTGTTGATAAAATCCAATTCCGCGTTCAGTCGCGATTACCAGGTCCGTCTTGAAGTCGTAGTTCAAATCGGCCGGCAATATTGCGTGCCGCGTGAGCCTCTGATGGCTTTCTGCCTGGTCGCCCGGCAGCGGAACCTTCGCGCCACCAATATGCAAGTTTTGGGAATCCGCCCAAATCACTTGCGTACCTTGTTTATCGTCCGGCACGAACGTTCCCAACCACGCAACAGTTGTCGCGGGTACGGTTCGGATATTTTTGCTCTCGAATCGCATCGCCAGGTCGGGAGCGCTCGGCTCCGAACTGGGAGAAGGAAGCCTCAGAAATTTCAGGAACGGCTCCCCTGCTGAGGTAGCCGGGGTTCTTACCTCGTCCAAGCTCTGCCTATACGCCGGCACTCGCACCAATACATTCCGCAAAAACTGCGCCTGTATCGCGGCCGGTTTCACGTTTGCGGCAACTGATTCGTTTTCGAGCGTTTTCAATTGTTCCGTTGCCGCGGCAGGCCATGTTGACGCCGATGCCTTAAGCGTCCCAACTGCCTGTTTAAGTCCAGCCGTATCGTTACGCTTCGCTGCCAATCGAACAACATCGACCAGAACCGCAATGTTATTCGGCTGCTTTGCCAGAATCTTCGCGAGCAATTTTTGTGCTTGCGCATCGGTTGCTTCTGTGTTCTGCCGCGCTGTTTCTTGCGCCAAACTGTAAAGCGCCTTCAAGTTTCCGCTGTCGAGCGAGACAGCCCTTTGCAAATGCACCAGCGTCTCGGTGGGTTGGCCGCGCCTGCTCTGAATTACACCAAGTAGAGCCTCTATTCGGCTGTTCTCCGGCACGAGCGCCTGCGCTTTCTGCACGCTGGCAAAAGCGCCTTCATAATCTTGCTGGCGAAATTGCAACAAGCCCAGGTCCGCCCATCCAGCCGGTTCAGCCGGGGCGATTTGGGTAGCGGCAGTCAAGCCTTTCCGAGCATTCACATCTTCACCTGACTGCAGCGCCGCTAATCCAAGGTAAAAAGCCGTACAGAGCTTCCGATACTGCTCGGATCCCACCGCCGGCAGATCGGACGAGCGTCTACAAGCCGTGCTTAACAGAGTGACGACTGCAAAGACTGCGGTAATGAGCCTCACAACTCTAAAGATGACACCACACCGCCTTAGATTTACGGAGCGGCCATCAGCATACCAGAACTCGTAGAAGCAGTCGTCCGGCATAGGTACGAGGAGAAGCTAAATCCAAAGATCTATACGCATACTCGCCACATCGATGCTCTAAATGATTTGCTACAGTGCTTCGAGAAGCGCTCGCAATCGGCAATCATTTATGAAATTTGCTGTCGTACTCTTTTCGATTAGCCTTGCCATGTTCTGCTTCGCTGCTCAGACGAGCTCACCTGTGCGCTTTAGTGAGGTGGCGGCAACTGCCGGCATCAAATTTGTTCACCACAGCGGAGCGGCGGGCAAGAAATACCTGCCGGAATCGCTCGGCTCCGGCTGTGCCTTCACCGATCTCGACGGCGATGGATGGGCCGACGTGTTCCTGATCAACGATCACGATTGGAAGGCTGCACCCCATCGCTTTCTTCCCGCTCTTTATCGCAATAATCGAGACGGGACGTTTACCGACATCACACGCGGCAGCGGCTTGGATGTCCAAGTCTACGGCATGGGCGTTGCTGTCGCCGATTATGACAACGATGGTCTACCGGACATCTATTTAACCGCGCTCGAGGGCGACCGTCTTTTCCACAATGAGGGCCACGGGCATTTTAGAGATGTCACTGCAACGAGCGGCATCCACAACACTGATTTCGGCACCAGTGCCGCCTGGTTTGACTACGATCGTGACGGCAAAGCTGATCTGTTAGTTGCAAATTACGTGCAGTGGAGTGAGAAGGAAGATCAGCCCTGCTCGATGGATGGCAAAACTAAGTCGTATTGCACGCCGGAAAAATATAAGGGGCGCAGCCTTAAGCTCTATCACAATCTTGGTTCGGGCAAGTTCGAAGACGTTACGAAGAAAGCAGGTCTTGCTGATCCAACTAGCAAGTCGCTGGGCATTACTATCTTCGATTTTAATGGCGACAGATGGCCCGATTTCTTTGTTGCTAATGATACGCAACCGAACAAGCTCTATCGGAACAACAAAGATGGCACTTTTTCGGAAGAAGCTGTGCAGGCAGGCGTTGCCTATTCAGAAGACGGCACGGCCCGGGGAGGCATGGGAACCGATGCTGCCGACTTCGACCGGTCCGGACACCCAAATCTACTCATCGGTAACTTTGCCAACCAGATGATGGCTGTTTATCGCAACAGTGGCAACGGCCTCTTTGCAGACATGGCTTCGTCTGGCCCAATTGGTCAAGCCAGTCTTTTGAGCCTGACATTTGGAACGTTCTTTTTCGATTACGATCTCGACGGGTTTACAGATATTTTCGCCGCCAACGGCCACCTGGAACCGGAGATTCACCGTTTTCAACCCAATTTGCAATACGCCGAACCGCCGCTGCTCTTTCGCAACACAGGCAAACAATTTGAAAATGCGAGTAACTCGGTCGGTCCCGATTTCAAGCGTCCCATTGTCGGCCGCGGGGCAGCCTATGCTGATTTCGATCACGATGGCGACCTGGATATCCTGGTCAACACGAATAACGGACCTGCAATCTTGCTGCGCAACGACGGCGGCAATCAGAATAACTGGATCAACGTTCGCCTAATCGGTCGAAAGTCGAATCGCAGTGCACTCGGAGCCCTCGTAAAGGTGGAAAGCGCCTCAGGCAGACAATCACAGACGGTCCACAGCGGATCGAGCTATTGTTCGCAAAGCGATCTCGCGCTCACCTTCGGCCTGAGGCGCGATCCTGCTGTGACTCGTCTATCCATTGAATGGCCGAGCGGAAAAATGCAAAGCTTCTCGAACTTGCCGGTCAATAAATTCATCGCCATTGACGAATCGAGCGAACTCCTGCATTAGCGGCGGGCGCTGCCAAGTAGTTTCCGTAGCCAATAATAATCGTCGAACTCAGAAGAACCAGCAAGCCAGAAACGAGTAGCCGAATCGATTTTCTGCTTGCGCCCTTCCACTCCTTCAAACCCAATCCCCATAACGTGCTGAAAATCACGATGCTCGCCATATGCAAGGTCCAGCTGGAAAACTTATACATCCCCATTTTGGTTTCCCCCATCGTGTAAAAAAAGAACTGCATGTACCAGGTCACTCCTGCAACCGTGCACAGCAGGTAGTTCCTTAGCAGCGGGACACGCACGCTCTCTCGCTGTATCACTGCGGTTGATGCGCGCGTCAGCACACCGGCTGTCGGTCCATTCAGCGCGGTTTCCTGGATGGGTTGTGGACCGCCTACCGCGTTCAGCGGCAACTGCATTTCAGAAGCCAGATACTCATGTCCGGTTCTGTTGCGAATATTCAGATAAACGGTCCAGACGAAATTCGTGGTGAAGCCCCCGAGCAGCACAACCACCAACACCGGAAGTCCCTGCCACAATGGACCCGTGCCCGCTTGCTGCGTAAGAGCCTTAATCGGATCACCTGCGGCCAGCCCGTACGCGAAGCACGCGCTCATTACGCCAGAAAGCAACGCGACCAGAAAGCCTTTCTTCAGATTAAATTCTTGAATAGACGATTGCTGCTCTTCTCTCGACATCGAGCGTTCTTTATAAACACCGGCAAGCCCGGCGACTGCGATACCGGCGAGGCAAACCACAATTCCAAATAAGATGATGCGCCCGGAGACCGTTCCGAGCACTTGGCTGTTAAATGTTCCACTGAAGATGGGTGGCATCAGCGTGCCGAAAGCTGCGCACAAACCCATCACGATCGCCATGCCCAGAGACAAACCCAAATAGCGCATGGTCAATCCGAAGGTGAGCCCTCCCACACCCCACAGCAGCCCGAAAAAGAAACACCAGAAAAGTGTGCTTTGCGGTGTCGCGGCCAGTACGGATGGTAAGTGGCGGGTCAGCAGGGAAGCGAACGCCCAAGGCGCCAAGATCCAGCTGAAGATCCCGCCGACGAGCCAATATGTCTCCCATGACCACCTCTTTACTCCGCGATACGGTACGTAGAAGCTTCCCGATGCAAGGCCTCCGAGCCAATGGAAGAACACGCCTAATGCCGGATTCGGGGTCATGCGAGATGAAATACTTCGGTCAGGGGCGCCATCATCTCGTCAGGCCGGCCGTCGCTTGTCTCGAAGTACGGCGCCATCTCGCGCTGCCAACGTTCGTTGACGCTTCGTTGTGACATTTGTTGCCGCGATCGTTCGAAGTCTTCGGTTTCCACATAGCCTATCAGCAGCCC
>DATAYL010000315.1:0-4279 GCA_036272575.1 Bryobacteraceae bacterium
TTGGAGCCGCCAATCGTGACCCTGCGCAATTCGAAGATCCCGATACGCTCGACTTGGCCCGCTCGCACAACGCGCACCTCTCTTTCGGCGCGGGAGCGCATTTTTGTCTTGGCAATCAGCTCGCGAGACTCGAAAGCCAGATCGCCATTCTCCGCACGCTGCAACAATTCCCCAACATCCGGCCTGCGGCCCAGCCTTCAGCGCGCACAGCCAACTTCACATTCCGTGGATTCCAGTCTCTACCCGTTGCGCTTTGAGTCAGCTATTGGTTACTCCAGAATATCGCCCCTCGGGGCTCGCGGCCATCCGATTCGCTTTTCCAAAAGGAGCTTCTGGACTGCTATCTCTTGCAGAGCGTCAATAAGCGCAAAATCGCCCAAGCACTCAAGAGAAAGGGAGCCAGATTCCCTGTAGCCTATTGCCAGAGTCCGCTGCGTTGACGCGAAGCCGACAGGTAATATCGGGATGAGATGACAGGTGATACGCAGAACCAAAATCGAAGAGTCGGTATGCCCCTAGACGTTCTCATCTTTGGGGCTCATCCCGATGATGTCGAATGGGGCGCCGGCGGAACCATACTGAAGTTAAAAGCAAAGGGCAATTCATTCGGGATTGTGGATCTTACCCGAGGTGAAATGGGATCTCGCGGCACAAGTGAGGAGCGCGAGAAAGAGGCGCAGGACGCCGCACTGTGGATGCATGCCGCGTTTCGCGAAAGCCTCGATCTGCCTGATTGCGGAGTGATGGATTCGGTCGAGAATCGAAAGCAGATCGCGAGCGTTATCCGACGATACCGTCCAAAGCTGGTGCTGGCGCCCTATTGGCTGGACCGCCACCCCGATCATGCTGCGACGGGGCACCTGGTTCGGAATGCCGCCATCCATTGCATATTGAGAAAGTCGAACGACCCCAACCTGCCGCACAAGCCTTCGGCTTACCTGTACTACCTATTACACCACTTCACGCCTCCCAGCTTGGTGGTCGACATTTCCGACGTCTACCATCGGAAACTCGAACTGCTTCGGATGCACGCTTCGCAGTTTGCAAGAACTGCTGAGGGTTTCGGCGTGTTGCCTCTTGGAATGAACGACTACCTCTTCGGACTTGAATCTCGCGATCGATTTTTTGGCTCGCTGATCGGCGTCCATCACGGGGAGGCATTTGTCAGTGAGGCTCCGTTGAAACTTGGCGATCTCAACGATTTTCTGTCGTTACGCTAGTAGATGGCTCCAATTCCAGATTGCCGGCGAGCCGGTTATACTTCCCCTCACTGAAGACACAGAACGATTCATAGCTCGATGAGTTTGAAGATGGATGATTGGGGTCAGACGAAATCTCCACCCGACCTGCCACGACACAAACCCACAAGTTTGCCGATGGCATCTCGATGCTGTCGATGATGAGTACGGGAACCGGCCCACGGCCAGTTCGAGCTTAGGGCCAAGCTGAACAAATCTGCCAAGGAGTCTGCAGATCTTCGCGTAGCCCACTCAACCCAAAAGAAGGCTCGAATGGGGCACCCAGCGGTAATTGGTGGGAGAGAGTCTCGAGCGCGGCATTCCTGTGACGCAAAATGGCCTGACGGAAGCGGGAATCGTGTCTCGAATGTGGAGATTAAGTTGAAATTTGAGCCATCCAATCTGAGTGGGTGTTCAAGGAGGCGACGGATGGAACAGCGCCTGTTCGGCCCGACTGGTGCCAAAGTCCCCGTCATAGGGCAAGGCACCTGGTATATCGATGAGGAGAACCGGAAACAGGCTATCGCCGCTATACGCGAGGGTCTCGACCTGGGAATGAAGCACATCGACACCGCCGAGATGTATGGATTCGGGGAAGCAGAAAATATTGTGGGAGAAGCGATTGAGGGGCGCAGGGATGAAGTGTTTCTCGTATCCAAGGTCCAGCCGGAAAACGCGACTCGTGCCGGCACCGTCCATGCCTGCAATCTTTCTCTTGAGCGGCTTCGAACCGACCATCTGGATTGTTATCTGCTTCATTGGCGAGGCGCGCATCCACTCCGGGAAACGGTGGCCGGCTTTCGCGAACTTTTGAAAGAGGGGAAAATACTTTCCTGGGGCGTCAGTAACTTCGATGTGCCCGACCTGGAGGAATTGGCGAAGGTCGCCAAGCCAGGTGAGATTGCCTGTAATCAATGTCTATACCACCTGCAGGAACGAACAGTTGAGTACGGCGTGATTCCCTGGTGCACACAAAACAATGTTGCCTTTACCGCTTACAGCCCTTTCGGTCACGGACAATTTCCTGCGCGCAATCCGGTGCTCAAAGAAATCGCCATCGCTCACGGCGCAACTCCGCGACAGGTCGCCCTTCGATTCCTGCTACGCTGGCAAGGTAGTTTTACGATCCCCAAGGCTTCGAGACGGGAGCACGTAACGGAGAATGCGTTCGCTGGTGATCTGCGGTTGTCAGAGGAAGAGATTCAATGGATTGACGAGGCGTTCCCGGTCGGGCCAAAGCTGCCCAAGCTTGCCATGTTGTAAGTACGTTTTGGAAGCGCTATGACGGAACCAAATGCAGTGAAGCAGCAACAGAAGCCGTTGACGTTGATAGGCGTGCATCGCTCACCCAAGGGGTATGCCCTGCGAGATTTTCTGCATCGCAGCAACATCCCTTTCATCTGGGCCGAGTTGACCAGCGACGCGGAGGCGCGCGAAAAGGCACAGGTGAGCGGCCTCAGCGACCCGCGTCTGCCCATCTGCATCTTTCCCAGCGGCGAGCGGATGGAATCGCCGACGATTCGCCAAGTGGTCGAGAAGCTCGGGTGGTTCAAGACTCCATCTCGTACGGAATACGACCTCGCGATTCTGGGTGCAGGTCCCGCTGGATTGAGTGCCGCCGTTTACGGAGCTTCGGAAGGCCTGAAGACGGTGGTCATCGAGCGCTCTGTGATCGGAGGTCAGGCCAGCACCACGACCCGCATCGAGAACTACCTCGGCTTTCCTCAGGGAATCAGCGGCAATGAACTCACCGCCCGGGCACGCGAACAGGCGTGTAGGTTCGGCGCCGAAATCCTTCTGTTGCGTACCGGTGTGAGCGCGGAATTCAAACCCGGCTTCGGCGTTGGGGAACTGGAAGACGGCACCAAGCTGGTGATGCATGCCTCGATCTGCGCCTCCGGCATTCAATATCGTCGCCTCGGTCTTCCCGAGGAGGATCGCTTTCTGGGCGCTGGTGTCTATTACGGAGCCGGAGCCAGCGAAGCGCAGTTCTGTATCGGCGACGAGGTATACGTTGTCGGCGGAGGCAACTCCGCAGGCCAGGCAGTCATGCATTTCTCTCGCTATGCTCGCTCGGTCGTCATGGTGATCCGCGGTGATGGCTTGAAGGAAACGGTTTCGCAGTACTTGATCGACCGCATCCTGGCCAACCCGAAGGTTAAACTCCTGACGCATACCCTGGTAACCGCGCTTCACGGGGACGATACCCTCAAGGAAGTTACGCTCACAAATAAGCGGACCGGGGAAAGCAAAACGGTGCCTTGCGGTTGGCTGTTTCTGTGTCTCGGTGGGATCCCGAACACCGACTGGGCCGAGAAGGCAGGGATCATCCGCGATGAAGCCGGGTACCTGGTAACCGGGACCGACCTGAAGAAGTTCGGCCTGAACCAGAACAACTGGCCCATCGATCGCGACCCCTATTTCCTGGAAACCAATGTGCCGGGGGTATTTGCCGCCGGCGATGTCCGTCATGGCTCCGTAAAGCGATGCGCTTCCGCTGTCGGTGAGGGAGCAACCGCCGTTACGTCTGTCCATCGTTACCTGATGGAGCACTAGCTGAATCGCCGGCCAAGCACCCCTATCTCGCAGCAGGAGCATCAAGACGGCGGTCCCGATGGTGGCGCACCTACCCCGCAACAGTAGCGCTTGACTGGAGATTCCACGTCCAAGGCGACTGCCTTTAGTTTTAGATCGACGGTCGTCATCGCAGTGACTTTTCCAGCCGTCCTACTGAGCAGAAGCGTCAGGCACACGGGGTAATGCTGCAACACATTGAGGCGCTCGATCTGCGGTGCATCAGTCCGCGGCTGCGGTTGGAAAAAAAGCTGACCCGCTGGCGACTTGATCCCCTTGTAGCACTTCCTGTTGAAGCACTGACATGAACTCGCGCTTCAGTTCTTCGACCTGTCTACAGCTCATGCACTTCTCGTCGCCGACGTAATAGAAGCGCATCATCCCATTCAATGCATAGGCCACGATGCCAAGCATCCGAATATTGAAGGAATGCACATAGATGCGCAGGTCCGCGACCCGAAACGGCG
>DATAYL010000316.1:0-5296 GCA_036272575.1 Bryobacteraceae bacterium
AACCCGGTTTGTCGACCACAAAGAGCCATCTCGATCCAAACACTTCCTGGACATCCTGCAGATGCCCTCTTGCAGTTCCTGGGTAAGCGTACCAGAACGAGCACGTGGCTGAACTCGTCGGAGGCGAGGAGGACTTGCGAGCCATTTTTGGAGTTTGCTTACCGACGTACCCATTGCGCTTGGGGAAGGCGGTTGAGGATAAAGAACGAGATCCGTTGACCAGCCGGCGGATCCATCGCGAATACCGCCACAACGTAACCTGCGCCGGGGCAAATGTTGAAATTGTTATCTGTTCCCGGCCCACCACCGGCCTTCCCGAAGCATCGCAAGCCATTCCAGGTGTTTGCTTCGAAGCCGTATGAATAATGGGTCCTATTGGCGTCGCGATATCGCCGGTTTTCAGCAGTTTCGTGGCCTGCGCGTCGAGAAGCTTGTTGTCCTGCAGCGCATTCGCAAAGCGAAGCAAATCTCCGAGTTTAGTGTAGCCACCGCCGGACGCCGTCCCGCAAACCTGAGCCGGAGTTCCATGTGTATGCCACGCGTTTCCCCCCACGTCTGGTATAACCGAGGCTCAGATCCGGCACGGGTTTGTCTCCCGCCTCGGGCATGGCAGTCGAGATCATCCCGGCTGGAATGTAGATGTGGTTGCGCAGATAGTCGTAGTAGTTGTGACCACTCACCCGATCAATGACAGCACCGAGGATTACATAGCCATAATTGCTGTACTCGAAACGGCTACCTGGCTCGAACCGGGGCGAGCGGCTCGCAAACAGCCGGATGTAATCTTCGTGAGTGTGCACCTCGCGAGCATGCGCGACCAACTTCGGGCCGAAATGTCGCCTGTGCCGCCGGTATGGTTCAGTAGCTCACGAATTGTGACCTTCGATGCGACTTCCTGATTTGGATAGTCCGTTAAGTATTTCCCGACTGCATCATCGAGCTTGATTTTTCTGGCTTTTACCAGCTGGAGCGTCGCGACCGCTGTAAACATCTTGCCCACTGACGCCATACCGAATCGGGTATGTAAGGTATTCGGAATTCGATGTTCTCGGTCCGCTAATCCGTATGCCTGCGCGAAAATAACCCGGCCATCTTTCGCGATTAAGACATCCCCGGCGAACTTGTCAGCTAATGTCATGCGCTCCAGGACTTGTCGAGTATGATCAATCAACTCCTGCTCATTCAGATGCGGCGGAGCGATCGGTTCCGGGTGCAACTTGAAAATGCGGTGTGGTTCTGAAGGTTCCACCTCGACGACAACACGCGCGATCTGATCCGTATCTTGCTCTTGGATGATAGCGGTGGCCTGGATGGGTGCCTCGGCTTCGATTGTTTTGAGAACGAAACCTCCCGTCATATTGCGAAAGGGCAGATTTCGAAGCATCGGCTCGGGCAGTGTTATGAAGTGCTTTTCTGCAAACGACATGTAAACATTCCAGTCCGGGTTATCGTAGGCCTCGAGCCAATTTTTTAGTTGCTGAGTAGCGAGACTAGTTGAGGCCGGCAACTGGGCAAAAGAAACAAGCGCAGAACCCGACACAATGATCGCTGTAGCGAGCGAATACCGAAGATTCTTGAATGGAACGGACCGGTTCTCAGTCATGTCGTCGTGTGTCCCCGAGTCTCGAAATGGAAAGATCATCTGCCGCCTGCTCCGAGGCGATGTTCGCCGTCCTGGCTGTATGCTCAGGTCGGGAGCATCCAGATTCGACGTTCGACAGGTCCGATGACGGACATCTTCGACGGTATGATGTCGGCGTGCACTTTGGCGCCGCTCGAGTCTTTGCTCGCGATCTCCGCCTCGATTGCGTCGATATCGGCCTCCGCTTGCGGCTGTGTGACTTCAGGGCGGATGCGTCCGACGGCGGCAAAATTGAAATCGCCGATGTGAGGATTGCGCGCAACCGGCCGAGGTTCAGGTTGTGAAAATACTCCACGCCGAACCGCCAGCCGGCGACCTGGGAGCCGTACAGTTGCTCCTTTTTCGAGAAGTAAAAGGACGCGGGCAGAACGCCGATCATAAGAATCGGGTATCCGTTGAGAGAAACCTTCTTCGCGACGATAGTGGCATCGGAACCCGAAGCGGTCGTGCCAGAGGGCATAGGTGAGAATGATCTGGTGGGTACTTGACCTAAATCAGTACGTATAGTACGTTTAATGCTCGTAGCACCCTGCTGCTGCCTTGAGGCGCCCCGCGTGCCGCTGTGCAGTTGTCGGGCGAAGGTCATGAAACGGAAACTATCTACCGTCGAGTACATTGTCGAGGCGAATCTTGTCTGCTTCGTCAGGTTGGAGGGCAGCTTTCATGTGGATCGGCTGCGCTCGGCGCTCTCGCGCGTGCAGCGCAAGCATCCTGCGCTGCGTGCGCTAATTCGGGAGAAAGCGGACGGCCTGTACTATGAAGCGGACAGTGCGCCGGAGATTCCGCTGCGGATCGTCCCACGCGTGACGGAAAATGACTACCGGCGCGAGTGCCAGACTGAGCTGACTACCGGCTTTGCATACGACCAGCCGCAACTGCGCGCGGTCTGGCTGCAATCGGAAGACGAGAGCGATCTGCTGTTCGCAACCGCGCACCGCATCTGCGACGCCATGAGCATATTCACCATCGTCAGAGAGGTGTTGCGGGCGCTCCACAGCGGCGAGGAACTGGTCCCCTACGAGCCAATCACCATCCAAGACATTATCGGCGACTACCAGCCCCCGCACCCATGGAAGTGCAAGCTGGCGGTGGGCCTCGTGAATGGACTGCTGCGGCTGGTTCCGAGCTTGCCTCAGGCGCCGAAAATTGAGGAGCACTATTTGGAGTGGAGAGCCGACCAGTCACTCTCAAATGCACTGAAGCAGCGCTGCAAGGCGGAGGGCGTCTCTGTTCATGCCCTCCTGGTGGTCGCGTTGGACCGGGCTCTGTTAGCTGTGTTCGGAAAAGAGAAGGCGCCGCAATGGATCGATAATCCGATCGACCCACGGCGAGGCCGCCTCGCAATACTGAAGAGCGATACGTTGTTCCTTGGCGGCGCAGGTTTCAAACTGCGCGCGGGAAAGGTGCCGGATGTGGAGTTCTGGGCGAGAACGCGTGCGATCCACAAGGAGGTCCGCGAACAGACCGAGCAGGAAAAACTCAACATCCCCAGTCGATTCCATTTCTTCGAAATGCTTCGCGCGCCCACGAGCGGTCAGCTCCAGTGGCTGATGCGAGCGTTTTATGCGTTGAGAACGAAGCGCAGGTTGGACCGGTTCCCGCTATCGAACCTGGGCAACGTTGCTGTCCCCGACAGCGACGCGCCGTTCCGGCTCAAAGATCTCCGCATATACGTGCATTCCTTCAGAATGGGAGCGCTCGGGTTGATTACGTATACGGTCGACGGCGAGATGCGCTTCTACTGCATGAGTGACAAAAATTGCATGTCGCGCAGCCAGATGGACACTCTCGGGCGCGAGTTCATGGTCCTGCTGCACCAGGTCATACAGCCGGAGAACGCTGTCAGCGAAGGCCCCGCATGCTCAGTGCAATTGCTCGACATTCCAATCACGCGGGATAGGACAGATTTACCAGTCTAGGTCGGCACACCGGGCTGGGCCGGAGGAGGAAACCTGAATATTTTAGTTGTCGCGGACGGTACATCTGGCGACGTGCATCCCCTTCTTGGGGTCAGCGGCGTTTTTGCCAGCCAGGGGCACGCGGTTACCTTTTTCACGAACGGCGTGTTCGCTGAAGTGGTTGAACGGTGCGGCTTGAGGTTTGTGCCAACCGGAACAGCGGACGCCTACTATGCTCTTCGATCTCTCGCGGCGGTTACCAATGCGCTTGAGCTTAGCAAATCAGTCTGGAAGAGCCTGATCAATAGCGTGCGCCCGGTCTTTGAGATGCTGGTTTCTGAAGCCGACGACAACACGGTGATTGTCGCCCATCCATGGGCTCTTGGGGCAAGGTTGATTCAAGAGAAGCATGGCGTACCGTTGGTCACGCTGCACGTGTCGCCCGCAACCTTCCTGTCTGCCAAACTGCCGCCCATCCACAAGCCGTTTCCCGTCCCACTTTGGCTTCCGTATCCGGTCAGGTCGGGACTGTTCTGGGCGCTGGAACGAGGTGTGCTGGACCACATTTTCGGTCCCGACATCAATCGACTGCGCTTTGACCTAGGCCTTCCACCGGTAACCCGCATCTACGGGCGATGGATACATTCTCCACAAGGAGTATTAGGGCTATTCCCGGACTGGTTCGCTCCGCCACAAACCGATTGGCCTCCCAATGTTTCATTGACCGGCTTTCCCCTATTCGATGAAGGAACGCTTCGAACCATAGATCCCGAAACGGAACAGTTCCTGGCGAAGGGTGCTCGGCCGGTCGTATTCACAGTCGGCTCTACCTGCACCGATGAAATAACTTATTATTCCGCGGCAGCCAGTGCTATAAACGCACTGGGCCTTCGGGCGATCTTCCTCACAAGTCAGGAATTACCGTCGTTAGGCTCCAATATATTGGTTCGGTCATACGTGCCACTTAGCCGATTGCTTTCGTACGTGAGGGCAATCGTGCACCACGGCGGAACCGGGACAGTAGCACAAGCCCTTGCAGCAGGCATACCTCAGCTTATTACTCCGTTCGTTTATGACCAATTCGACAACGCCGTACGCATCGAGCGTCTTGGCTGCGGTATTCAGCTCGCTTCAGGAACCCTCGCCCAAAATATGTTGCCTAGCTTGCAGCGGCTCTTGAAGAGCGTAGAGATCCAACAGAATTGCATGGCGCTCCGCTCGAAAGTAGATTCTGGAACATCAGCCGGTCGAAATGCACTTTCCGTAATTGAACAGGTTGCTTCGCAAGCATTGAGCAAGGGGGCATGATAACTTCCCGTCCGAGCGGGGGGCGCGCCGCTCAAAACGCTTCGGATGAGGATTGAATTTAGTGGACATGGCGAGATTCGCACCATTGCACCCCACTGAGAACACTTAACTTATCCATTTCAGTGCGAGCGACGTCGCCGAGTACGGTAGTCGCGTTATCGCGCGTCGGCGGCCTACATCAGCGGTACACCTGGTCAGCGGCAGCTTGACCCACACCCAATGCGACCCTTCAGCGCACTTCTGCGGCCCGCTTCCCTTCCCGCACCGCCAGGTAGCTGGTGCAGGGCGAATGTCAGGATCTGCTGCACCAGAATCCGTTCCCGTGCGTCACGGTCGCTCGCTGCCGTGATATCGGAAGACAGCGTTCCACAAATCAGCTACGAATTGAGTTTTGATGACCCACAGCCGCAGTGTTTAGGAATATCGGCTCAGCCGTCGGCAAGTGGGG
>DATAYL010000317.1:0-5561 GCA_036272575.1 Bryobacteraceae bacterium
GGCGGTACCGTGTGTTGCGAAATGAGTAGATAGGGCCCGATCATATAAGCCGTCAGCGGCAGGAAGGGAATCACCAGGCCGATTCGTAGCGGGATCGGCTGTGCAAAGCGTTTGTCGGCGAACACAGATTCCTTGATAAGCCAAAGCAGAGTGTAGGTGCCGTGCAAGCCAAGGTAAAGAAACGCCGCAGCGCTCCAATTGTGGAAATACCACATCATGGCGAGGACGATGGGGGTGACGAGGGCTTTGTGTAGGTTGATGATCCAGTTGACGGTGACCATATGAGCCTCCTGTCCATCTGATTTAGACAGTGTCTAGATGGCTTCAATATTTTATCCTTTTGAAGTCATGAGCCACCCAACTCGACCGAAACCTTCGGCAATTCGCAAAAGTGATGGATATCATCACGGAGACCTTCGTGCGGCCCTGCTGAAATCTGCGGAGCAGATAATACGGGACTCCGGCCTGGAGGGGCTTACGCTGCGTGCGTGTGCGCGGAAGGCGGGCGTTTCCCATGGTGCCCCAGCTCACCACTTCGGAAATGTCACCGGCTTGCTGACCGAGCTCGCTATCGACGGATTCGAGCGGCTGGCGGAGGCCATGGATCCGACGAGAGTAAAGCATGCAGACGATGATCTCGAAGCGTCCGGTTTGGGGTACATACAGTTCGCAATGAAGTGGCCGGAACATTTCCGAGTGATGTGGCGTAGTGAACTGCTCGACCAGGAGTCACCTCGCCTTCGGCTTGCGAGGGAACGTGCAGCCCGAATCTTGCGCGATGCATTGATACATGCGAACGAACATTGGAGCAGGCCGCCGTCGGAGGACGAGCTGGCCGCGCGATTCGAGGCTGCAAGGTGTTGCGTCCATGGCTACGCCTCGCTCTGGGTTGAAGGATCTCGAAAATCACGGTCACTCGATGAAGCACGACGCATGCTCCGCGTGCTGCGGCCATCACTTGTGCGAGAGTAGGACCTCTCGTTTCTTGAGAATCCGCCTTGAGTCTTTTGAGCAGATGAACAGTCCGAAGCGGCGAAGTCGCTTCACCCTTTTACGAACTCATTATTCGTTCTGTACGTAATCGCGGATACATGATTTCAAGATTTCATATCCTTTTTTTGGCGACAGTTAGTCGTATTGAAGATCCGGATGGTCGTCACTTAGCTATGTCCGCTCACACCGACGTGCATTGGCTTACGTCGTGCATGTATTGGGCCTTGAACACAGAAACCTTTGGAGTGACTGCGAGATAGACACTCCCAGGTCAAGGTGTGGGGGAGCACGTCATGCAACTTTGCATCCGAAGAAAATGCCGGAAACTAGTCATTGCAATCGGTTTGGGTATCACCGCAGCCACCTTCATCCCGCTACCGTTGGCGTTTGCCCAATCGTCCACGACGGGGTCCATCAATGGAACAGTGACCGACTCGAGCGGAGCCGCGGTACCAGGCGCAGCAGTCGTTCTGAAGGACACTGCCACGAATGCAATGATCAATTTGACGACAAACGCAGAAGGGCGATTCACTGCGCCCTTCCTAAAGCCCGATACGTTTGCAGTATCGGCCTCAGCAGAAGGGTTTCAATCCAACACGATCACTGTGCAGGTCCTTACCGGGCAGCAGTCTGTGGTCAACGTGAAGGTATCGCCGAGCGCCAACACGCAAACAGTACAGGTGAACGCCAACGATGCTCAGTTGATCGACACGCAGACTGCGAATCTGACAACGACCTTTACGACGCAGCAGTTCCAGAACCTGCCGGCGCCCGGTGGCGACATCACGACGATTGCATACACGGTGCCGGGTGTGGTGGTTGGCGCGGGTACGAGTGGATTCGGCAGCTTTACCTCTGACGGGCTTCCTGGACTTTCGAACCTGGTGATAATCGATGGCGCCGATTACAACGTCGGCCTGTATGGCGGGCTAGCCTTTTCGGGCTCTTCGAACCTGACGATCGGCCAGCAGGAGATCGCGCAGGCTGCGGTCGTGCAGAACGGCTACAGCGTGCAGTATGGCCGGCAGGCCGGCGTGATCGAAACTTATGCCACCAAATCCGGTGCCAACCGCGTGCATGGTCTGGCGCAGTGGCAATACAACAGCTCCGGGCTGAACGCGAATGACTTTTTCAATAAGCAGCAGGGCAATCCCCGCCCCAAGGCAGTTTCCAACCAATACGCCGCCCAGATCGGCGGACCGATCAAGCGCGATAAGCTGTTCTTTTTTGTCGACACGGAGGGAATCCGATATGTCGAGCCAATTGTCGCCTTTATCAACCTGCCTTCGCAGACGTTGCAAAACAGCATCGTGGCCAATCCCAACATCACCCCCGGAAGCAAGAGCCTGTATGGCGCGATGTTTAAAGGGACGACGGCAGCCGGAGCCTATGCAAACACTGTTCCGGTGACGAACGGCCCCGGCGCTTTGCAGGATTCCAGTGGAAATTACGGGTGCGGACCTTCCCCCCTCTCCTCCCCCGTCCCCGGCACGGGGCTTACCGGAACACCAGACTACGCAACCGGAGGGAAGTTGGGCACGAGCGCTGCGGAGAGCTGCATCAACTCGGGATTTCTCAGCAGCGTTGCGCTCAACCGGGAGTGGCTGGCGGCGGGAAGGCTTGACTGGAACATCAACGACAGGCACCGGATCTTCTTCCGCGTGACGGATGATCAGGGCGAACAGCCTACATATGTGAGCCTGATCAATCCGAACTGGAGCATGGTCAGCAACCAGCCAGGCTGGACCGGACAACTCAACGATACGTACACGTTTAGTTCGAACCTAACCAATCAGTTTCTTGCGGCGGCGGTCTATTACAGCGGGATTTTCCAACCACCGGACCTACAGGCAGCCCTTGCGGCGTCTCCCACGGAGTTCGATCAAGGCATCAACGGGGGAACGAACTCGACGACGGGTATAGGGCAGAGCACGTTCTTCACCGGCTCCACGACTCTGGGCGCGCCATGGATTGACTTTCCCGGCGGCGTGAACGCCACGCAGTACCAAGCGGTCGATAATGTTTCCTGGCAGAAGGGGAATCACAGCATCAAGTTCGGGTTCGATTTCAAGCGATTCGTTACCACCGATATTGGCCTGCGGACTGCTTCTTATGGCGGCGACTACATCTTCGGTGGCCTGGGCGATGAGGCCGGGGGCTCGCTGCCTGGCCCCGCTGGTTCCATCTTCCAACAGTCATTTCCGGCATTCGGCAATATTCACAGCGCCTTTTATAACTTCGGCATTTTTGCGCAGGATGAGTGGAAGGTCCTGCCGAATCTGGTGCTCGACTTAGGCCTTCGCGTCGACCGCAATGGAAACCCGACCTGCGACGAGAACTGCTATTCGCGGTACCAGGGAGGCTTCCCCAATACTTCGGCAACTCTGGATACTCCTTACAATGCCACTCTTTCGACCGGACATAGCAATCTATTTCCATCCATCGAAGGGGCGGTGGTACAGCCGCGGTTCGGGTTCAATCTGGATGTCCATGGCGATGGCAAGACGGTTGTTCGCGGCGGGATCGGGCTGTTCGCCGACAACTTCCCTGCCCTGATTGCAGAACAGACTTTCTTGTCCTTCCCGAATAGTTACACCGCGTTCGTACCAACCGGCACAGTCGCCCAGGATGGGGGAAGCGCCTTTGCCTTTGCACAGGGATCCGCGCAGGCTGTGTTGCACGGATTCGCGCAGGGAGCCACCTTCAACCAGCTAACAAATGAACTCGCTGCGCAGGGAATACCATTTTTTGCACCGAACTACACCACGACTCCGAACGACTTTCACGGCGCTCGGTATCTTGAATTCAGCATGCAGGTGCAGAGAGAGATCACTCCAACGGATGCGTTTATTGTTTCCTATGCCGGCAATCATGGTTATGACTTGTTCGTCGCGAACAATCACCTGAATCAGAACTTCGGTACAAATTTCTCATCTTTCCAAGGGCTGCCGGCAACGTCGCCGGATCCACGCTTCGGGCAAGTTTCGAGTTTCAGCAACGATGCGATTTCGAACTATAACGGCGTTTCGGTGCAATACAAGCACATTGACCACAGCGGGCTGACAACCGATATTGCTTACACTTATTCGCATGCTCTGGATGACATTTCCAATGGCGGCAATTCACAACTGCCATATAGCAATGGCTCTTTGAGATTCCAGTTGACGCCGGGGCTGCCGTCCGCGCTGATGTATTCAAGCTCCGACTACGACATCCGGCACAACTTTGTGATGGACTTGGTTTATGCAGAGCCGCGCCGCTTCGACAACAAGATCGTGAATTCCGTAGCGGCGGGATGGACGGTGGGCGCGAAGGCATACTGGCGCTCTGGAGAACCGTTCAGCGTGATCAACGGAAGTGCGGGCGCAGCGCTGGGGGCGAGTGGGACCGGCGGTGCTGTTGTGCTGGCGCAAGTGCTGAACAACAATTTCAGCCATTCCTGCACTTCTTACGGCAACCCCTGTTTCCAGGAACCCGGCATCTTTAATGGAGCCGCAACGCAAAACGTCTTCGGCAATGTTCCCAGAAATTCTTTCACCGGACCGCACTTTTCCGACGTCGATATGACACTCTTTAAGGACGTTTACAAGAAGGAGTCTCTGGCTTTTCAAGTCGGGGCGCAGGCATACAACACGTTCAATCATGTGAACTTCGCGCAGCCGAACAACAATGCCTCGGACCTGACAACCCTGGGAAAAATTTCCGCGGACATCAATGCGCCTACCAGCCCATATGGATCCAGTCAGCAGTCGACTGTTTCCGGGCGTGTGCTCGTAGTACAGGGACGTCTCGTCTTCTAGCCAAGGCAAGACGCCACGGCGTGGCAACTGAGTGCATCAAGAGAAGCGGCGGCCAATGGATGGCGGCCGCTTCTCTTTGCAAGCAGGATACTCGGACCAACACAGCCCCTAACGTCAGCGCCCGCATTCGGTCAGGCAGGCGTCTCGCCAGCTCTATCAGCCAGGGGAGCGCTGTGCAGCACGAAGCGTCCGCTCGAATTCGTCACCCTCGTTGCATGAATGCAGAGTTCCATTGCGCGATCCATGACCTCCTTGAGATTCCGTCGACGCGCTTAAATACCGATGTGAAGAACTTCAAAACCATTTCACATCTTCGGAACAATCTTGGAACAATTGGCGCCGAACGCGCTCCAAAGGAGCGTGTTAGGCGCACACCTAAGTCGCAGAAAGTAAAAGGGCTCCGGTTGTTCCGAGCCCAATGTTCACCGATGAATCGAAGCTCCGCCCTGGAGAGAATCGACTTCTTTCGAGTAGCACGGCAGGCATAAGCCGGAACCGGAAGTCAAGAGAGCATCAGGCAGCCTCGTGCCTCGGGCCGCCTTCATCTCGCTCCCCTTTTCGGCAATAATTAAGAACGCTATGTCCAAGCAAGAATTCCAGACCGAAGTCTCCCAGCTCCTGCAGCTGATCGTTCACTCTCTTTACTCGCACCCCGAAATCTTTCTCCGCGAGCTCATCTCCAACTCCTCCGACGCGCTCGACAAGCTGCGCCACCTCAGCCTCACCGACGAGAAGTACAAGGCGCTCGTCGGCAATGGCATCGACCCG
>DATAYL010000318.1:0-15644 GCA_036272575.1 Bryobacteraceae bacterium
GGCCAATCCGAACTTCGTCGAGATCGCGGCGCACGATGTTTTCCGGCATCGGCAGGTCCCCGTCGTTGCTGACGTGGTCCCCGCTACTAAAGGCCTCTTCGTTTCTAAGGCCGTGAAGGACCGCGCGGCCCTGATGGAACGCCGCAAGGATTTTCGTATCGGCATCCCGCGCCTGCTGAACACGTATACCTACGCGCCGCTGTTTAACGCTTACTTTGCGGGCCTGGGCATCAAAGCGGAAAAGATTCTGTATTCGGACTACACCACGCCGGAGCTCTATCGCGCAGGTGCCAGTCGCGGTGCTATCGATCCTTGTTATCCATCGAAGATCGGCATCGCGCACGTCTACAATCTGCTCGCCACCAAGCACAGCAAGAAACCTCTGAATGCCATCTGGTTCCCGATGTATGACATTCTGCACACGCACCTTGTCAACCTCACTGGCTCCAACGCCTGCCCCACGGTAACGGCTACACCGGAAGTCGTGAAGGCAGCATTCACGAAAGAAAGCAACATCTTCACCGAGAACGGCATCGCTTACCTGGATCCCATACTAAACTTGCAGGACAAAAACATCTGCGCCGACCAGATGTTCAAAGCTTGGTCGCCGATCCTTGGCCTCTCGCGTGACGAAAACGACCGCGCGCTCGAAGTCGCCTTCAAGGCGCTGGCCCAATGCGAAGTAGAAATTCGCCAACACGCGCGCGAAACGCTGGATCAACTCGAGCGCGAAGACCGCATCGGCATCGTGATGCTGGGGCGCGTCTGTCATCACAATCCGGGTCTCAACCACGAGATTATGGAAGAATTTCAGAAGCTCGGCTATCCGGTGTTCTCACAAAGCACGTTGCCGTTGGACGACGACTTGCTTGACCGGCTCTTCGGGGAAGAGGTGCGCGCCGGCCTCATCACGCATCCGCTTGATAATCAGCGATGTCTGGAAGAACCGTTACTCCACCAGCACCAACCACAAAGTATGGGCGGCGAAATTCACGGCGCGCCACCCGAACCTGGTGGGGCTGGAAGTGTCAAGCTTCAAATGTGGCCATGACGCTCCTATCTATGGCGTTATCGAAGGCATTATCGAGCAGTCCGGTACACCCTATTTTTCCTTTAAGGATTTGGATGAAAACAAGCCTTCGGGCTCAATCCGCATTCGGGTCGAAACCATCGACTATTTTCTACGCCGGTATCGCGAAGACATCGTCAAGCGCCGGACAACCGAACGTGACATAGAAGCGCAGCTTGCGACTTTTGAGCAACAGCTTCGTAGCAGAGCAATATGCGAACAGGAGTACCCGGGCGTGGCGAGCGTTTAACCGCAGCAGTGTACGATGACGATCTCTGCAGTGCGATGGTCAGCTTTACTGCCGATCCTGGTTCTGTGCTGCAAGATTCAGCTGGCCATCCTGTAAGGCCGGATAGAGCGCTGATTCATTATCGGTGGGCAGCGATGTTCATCGAATCCGTGCGGGCCGGTGATCTAGTTGCCGCCCTCCAGGATTACTATCACCACGCTGAGCTGTCTGCGGCTTCCATATCGTTCCTGCAGCTATTTCACAACCGGCGTAAATACACGTGAACCGAAGTTACTCGCCATCATCGTCTCCCTTGCAGGCCTGCAGAAATCGTGGTTGTGAAGGACGCGCCAAGCGGCGCGTTTGCGGCGAACGGTAACCGTGACTCACATCTTAAGACGTTATCGCCACTGATGACCGGCAATCTTGTCGAAAAGAGTCGTTTGATAAAATCGCACACGACGCAGCTCGACTAGAGTTTGGAATAGCCCACGGCTCCGCAGTTAGCGGCGTAGAAATCAGCCGCATCAAGCGATCTGGCGTGAGATTCGTAAAATGTCTCACCAGCTCGAAGGTGAGTAGCGCTGAGGAGAGATGCAATAAGATGTGGGGAGTTGAATAACAGCATGGTGCTAACCATTCGTTACCAATAGGTCGCAGCAGGGCTACGTTAGTCACGCGCAGGTGTCTCGGCATGGCGTGGGCCTTCGACGGCAGTAGGTCGTGTGTCCGCCCGCCTCTCGAATCGCCTTGTATTTCGTGGACTTTACAACCACCTACTATTCTTTTAAGCTGTTTACACGAGCTAAGTCGCCCGATATCCATTCCGACCGCCGGGAGACGTATTTCCGCCAATGATTGCAGAAGGTTTTCTCGTGAATTCCAAACTCATTTTCCGATCCAGTTTTTCGCTCTTATTGGCGGCTGGAGTATCCTTTGCGGCCGATAAACCCGATGTAAATCAGTCCTCCTTATGGAGCCGGGCAAGTGCTGCCCATTACCTGGACCAACGGGAGGTCTGGTGGCAAAGTTGGCCATCGGCCCAGCGCGACCACGGAACAACTTGTGTCTCCTGTCACACTGTGGTGCCCTATGCGCTCTCTCGGCCAGCTTTGCGAAAGTCTTTGGGCGAGGAACAATCCGCGGTGGAACGCACGATGTTCGAACGTGTCGAAAAGCGCGTAAAGTTATGGAACGAAGTCGAACCATTTTACAAAGATGCCACTGACGGCCCTAATAAGTCGGCGGAATCCCGCTCTACCGAATCGGTGCTCAACGCTCTGATACTCTCCGCTTATGACGCACAGCAAGGGCACCTGCGTGACGTTACCCGGAGTGCCTTTGACGCGGCCTGGAGTCTCCAATTGAGGGATGGACCTGAGGCAGGCGCGTGGAGGTGGCAGGTTTTTCATCTTGCCCCATGGGAGTCAGCTGAGTCGCAGTATCAAGGTGCTGCCTTTCTCGCCTTAGCTGTTGGCATGGCGCCCGACGGATATCGGAATGAAGAGAAAATCGCGAGCAACGTTCAGTTGCTTCGCTCGTATTTGGCGCGCGAGTACGACGAACAACCGTTGTTAAACAAAGTAGTGCTTCTCTGGGCCTCGGCAAAACTGCCAGCGCTGATCACAGCGCGCGAGCGCGATGCTCTGGTAACTGCAGTTTTAGCGAAACAGCGGCAAGACGGCGGCTGGTGCCTTTCAACGCTCGGTTCGTGGGTGCGGAAGGACCACTCGCCTCTTGATGACACGAGCGACGGCTACGCGACGGGACTAGTCACGCTTGCCTTGGAAGAATCGCGAATGCCCTCCAACCAAAGTGCAGTTACGAATGGACTGGCTTGGCTTGTCTCACATCAGGACCGTGTAGATGGGCCCTGGCATACAAGTTCTCTGAATAAGAAGCGTGACCCAACAACCGACATTGGCCGCTTCATGAGCGATGCCGCGACCGGCTATGCTGTACTCGCGCTTGAGGAAAGCCGCTAATTTCACGGAACAGGCTCAAGGGCGAAGTCGACCAGACGATATTGAGACTTCGGCAGTTCTGAGAGCCGACGCCGGGTCCACTCTATGCCACTCTCAATGGCGGTTAGTTCTGCTTGCCACCATTCCGACGAATGCGCGGAAACGTAAAAGCGACGACAGGTAACGAGATGACGCAGAAAGCCAGCCAGAAGCCGCGACGAATAGTGGTTCAACAAACCTTCGAGTAGGTGACCGTTAAGCCAATGCTCAAGTAGGGCCGACGCCAGGATCGCCTCTCGAACTGCCTGACCAGCACCCTCTCCGCAAATGGGATCAAAACTCATTACAGCGCTCCCACAGGCGAGCCATCCCGGAGCGCAGAGAGGGTCGAGTATTCTCGGGTAGGCGGCAAATCGTCCGCCGGCGGCGCTCAGTGATTCGATTTGTGGATTCACCAGCCGGCTGTGTTCCAGTAGTTCCGTTGCTGAGTCGCCGACCGCGATCAGTGAGCCGGTACACTCGCACGTGGGCAGAAGGAAAAGCCAGCCGCCATCGAGAGATTCGACCCAGCAAGTCTCAGAAGCAGTTTCTTTGATTTGCACAGAGATAATGCTGGCGAGACGCGAGCCGAAACTCTGTTGAATGCCGATCTCGGGCGATACTTCGAGTGGAGAGTGAAATCTGGGTCCCCGCCAGAGCCACTGGTGGACATCCCGACACAATTCCAGAGTCTCTCGGGCAGGATCGCTTCGTTCACAACAACTCCGGAATGCGGCAAACAACTACAGGCGCGTTTCCCCATAGCACCACACGTCCTCGGATAAGCGGGAAACCTGAGAACAGATCTTCACCAGCTTCAAAAATATCCGCTAACAGCGACTGTGTGCTGCGGTTAATCAGTAAAGTGGGCGTACGAAGATTGTGTCGGTGTGAATGAGACATCAAGCCCTTTGCGCTGAAGCAAACGGGTGCAGCAGCAAGCCGCGATGCCGCCGCCGGTGGTGGCTACGTTCTGGGGCATTCCGCTGCCTGCGCCGCCAGAAGTCCCGTGACATTCGCCACTGCGAAGCTGATCGCATGGAGATTGCGCCTGGAAGGAACGCCGGGAAATATCACGTGGATACCCGGCAGCCGCGTAGACCGTTCGCCCATCCCTTTCCACTTCCACATATTGATTCCGCGGGCAGGTATAGTCGAGCAGCACAGAGGCAACGCCGGGCAGGGAACCTGGAAAGGCGCGCTTTCCATCCATTTCGTATGCTGCCACTATTGTGCTACCAAGCTCTTGAGCGCGCGCAATTCGCTCCTGGAACGCGGGTATATAACTAGGGTTCTGCGTTCCCAAGGACAGATTGACAAAATTTATTCGTTTATCGCGGCACCAGTCCAGCGCCCGAAACAGAATCTGCCCCGATGTGATGAGCTCACGATCGAAGATTTTGATGGCATAAGTTTCGGCGGCGGGAGCCTTTTCACGGATGGCTCCAGCTACGGCCGTACCATGGCCAAGAAAATCATTAAAGCAATCATCGTCCCCTTCAAGCTTGATGTGAACACCGCAGGCTATAGGCTGCGCGTGCGGGTGCGAGGGGTTGAATCCGCTGTCGATCATGGCAACACGGACCTTTAAGTTGCTGGTCATGGATAGGCGTTAGTTGGAAGAAGGTCGCGGAAATGTCGAGAAAGAGCAGAGCCGGCTGCATAAGCTGGCGAGGAACACCACTTTCACAAATGCGGCCATTCTCTAAGACAGTCACTTGGTCGGCAATGTCCACGAGAGCGGGGCGATGGGTGACGATCAGAATCGTGCAGGCGGATGCCAGTTTGCGTAGAGTCTCGCCTAGGGCAAACTCGGAATTAGGGTCGAGTGCGGCGCTCGGTTCGTCGAGTATCAAAACCGACGGCTTACACAGCAGCGCTCGCGCAATGGCAATGCGTTGTCGTTGACCGGCTGAAAGTGTAAGTCCGCGCTCGCCCAAAACGGTCTCATACCGATCGGGTAGCGAAACGATAAAATCGTGAATGTCAGCTTTTCGTGCTGCCTCCGCACAGTCAGCTGGAGTGGCGGCCGGCACAGCGAACTGCAAATTGTCACGAATGGTCGAATGAAAAAAGAACGGCAGCTGCTCCACAACACAGACAGCGCTGCGCAAATCACAGAGTCTTAACTCCTTCAGATCGTGACGGTCAATCAGGACGGCGCCCGATGCGGGATCGTAAAAGCGCATAAGTCTGCAATGGAAAGTCGGCGGGAGGCTCCTGAACAACATTGTCAAAGCCCTCTTCGTCGCGGATGGCGCGGAGCTGAAACAACTCGCGCACGGTATCGGCGATATCCGGCGCAGAGAATCCGTGTGGACGCAGATCAGAAACAACCTGCTCTGAGGACGTGGCCCCTAAACGAAAACGATCGAGAATTGCTCCGCTGACCTCATCCACCTGGAAAATGCCGCGGCTCGGTACCAGATAGAGAAATCTCGAATCATCGCCGCGAAACTCTTTGAATTCGCCTGCTGACTACATGTTTACCACTGTCCTACCTCGTGTCGACCAAATTATGTTCTGAGTTGCTATGTTGCCGTGATGCCTACAAAGAGGTTTGTTCCTCGTAAGACATCGCTCGATGCAACGATTACCTTGCAGGCAACAAGGACTGGTAGGTTTAAGAAGTTTATCAGCTTGAGGCCACTGTGTCAAAGAGCCATAGCCTTGTGTACCTCCAAAATTTTGGGATAGCTCTGAAATCATTGGGGATCAGCTGTTATTTGCGTTTGTGGTTGGCCGGCCAACAACAGCTCGGGATGCTGAGCCTTGTGTCCTCGTTCTTTAAGGCGTCGGCCGAATTTGCGGGTCGAGAACGTCGCCTTGATCGTCAAACCTGCGACCGTCATCGGCTGGCATCGCAAGGGGTTCCGTCTCTTTTGGATTTGGAGAATCCGGCGCGGCAAGTGCGTTGTGGGGTGCCCCGCGTATCCATGGGGAATTGCTGAAACTCGGGATCGAGGTTACCGAGCCACGGTCGCCAAATACATGGGATGGCGGAGCAAGCCTCCTTCCCAGACCTGGCGAACATTCCTGGATAATCATGTCAAGAGTATGGTCTCGGTGGACTTTTACACTGTGCCAACGCTCCGCTCGCAGGTGCTCAACGTGTTCCTGGTGTTGGGCACGATCGTCGGCGCATTCTCCAGTTTGGCGTCACGCCTCACCCCACGGCGGAGTGGACGGTGCAGCAACTGCGCAATGCCTTTCCCTGGGAGAGTGCGCCGCGTTATCTGCTGCGCGACAGAGATCGAATGAGCAGGTGACAGCGATGCGCATCAAACAAGTGCTCTCAGCATCGCGCTCGCCCTGGCAACGGGCGTATGTGGAACGGGTCATTGGCTCGATTTCGCGTTGCGATTCAATGTCGAGAACGGCTTGGCGGCTTACTCAAATATTCCAGCCGCGCCGCATAAGTTCTTTGACCTCACGATCACCAAGATCTCTTTCGGAGTCCTCGAATAATGAAATGGAATGTCCGAGCTGCTTTACAACTAACGGGCGGTTCGTGGGCCTGGAGACAGCCTTTACAACCTGTTTACAGGTTGTAAATCTATTCCCGGGCGCCTGCAAATACGATCGAGGTATGGAACGATTCGAATTAGAAAGCAAAACCGAGCGCCTGAGCGTTGCCCTGAAGCCGATTCGCTTGTTAGTGGTTTTGTCTCTGAGTGTTTGTGGCGGTCTAGCTGCCGACAATAGCACTACATTCACTGGCGAGATTATGGACCGGATGTGCGCGCAGATGCACAGCCACGATAACATGATGAAGTCCGAAGGCGCCAGCAATGCAAAAGAGTGCGCTTTGAAGTGTGTGAAGAACGGTGACAAAGTCGCTCTCTTCGATTCCGCCAGCAACAATGTCTACGTGATTGAGGACAGCAAGAAAGTTGAGCCGTTTGCAGGACAGCGGGTTCGGATCACGGGTTCCTATGACAAAGATTCTGAGGTGCTCACGGTCAAAAGTATTTCTGCAGCAAAATAAGGCCTATTCTAACCTCCGCAATCCCCTCGGCCCTAGAGGTCGGATCTACTGTTATTCGGATAGATCTCATGCCTCAGCGGGCACTTTTTGGTGAACAATAGTCCGGTAACACCCATTGAGCGACAACGTTCTGTGCAAGTTACTTAGCCTTTACGGACCTTAGACAGCGTTCAAGCCTCGAATCCCTAACATCGTAATCGGGTGACCTTTATAACGGGCTCTGTTGCAAATTGGCAGTACGTTTCTGATAGCGTAAAACGCCATGATCGGAGATCGGCCAGCGTTGTTTCGAGGGTTCCCGTTCACGCGCTGGTATGCAGCTTACCGGAAAATTGACTTCTTCGCTACGTCGTGTGTAACGGCGGTGTGTCGATTAATCTTAGTAACTCGTTCACCGAGAAATATCTGTTCTCCACGGCGGGACCCGTTTTCATAGGAAGACTCAAGTGCCTTTAACAACGGTAACTCGCCACGCCAGAACTGTAAATTGCCCAATCGCCGCGGCAAAGCGGCGAGCGCTTTGGGAGGAGTGACGTCATCGAACAGATCGGAGATGGGGCTTTTCGTCTGCCAAAACTCGTCCGGATTAATCGCCAGCGGCTCCGGTCGAGCGGGTGCGATAAGCTCTTCGAGCGCCGTCTGTTCAGTGCGGTTTTCACCGAGTATGGCCGCGAATTCGTCCCGATCCATTCCGCGTATCCGGAGAATCAAAAATGGATCGCCGTCAAACGCTTCGCCGAGCAGATAGTAAACCGCTGCGACGTGCTTACAGGGATTGGACCAGTCCGGGCACGAGCAACTCGTAGAGATCTCGTCCAGCGACTCCGGAAATAAAGAGAGCCCAGCGTCGCTAAAAACGCGTTCGATCTCCGGCGGCATTTCTCCCGCCAGCAGCTTGGCGGCAAAGATAGCCTGAGTCGAAAGTTGCTCGGCGATCCGCTTCCACTCCGATTCTTGCAGCGGGCGCACTTTGATAATCACCTTATACGGGGTGGGGCGCGAGCCCTGGACCAAGGCTTCGACCAGGCCTTTATTTATTTCGATGGAAGCGACTTGCCCCTTGCGCGCATACGAACGCCCGCGCTGTAGCCGTGAGCCAATGTGAAAGCTTTCAAGAACCTGAATCCATCGCCGGGCCCACCAGCTTTGCCCAAATCCTCCGCGCTGCGAGGTTGCCTTGATCCCGCCCGTTACATCACGCGGACGGGATGCAGCAGGGAAACCCTCAAAGCGGTTCCATTTGTCGAATCGCATCCTACTCCGCCACTGCCGCTCTTTGAAGCGTGAACAGATCCTTCAACTGCGAGGTCGAGAGTTCCGTTAGCCATCCTTCGCCTGTCCCGACCACATTTTCGGCAATTTCTTTCTTCTGCTCGATCATTTGATCGATCTTCTCCTCGAAGGTACCCGCGCATACGAACTTGTGTACCTGAACATTCTTAGTCTGGCCGAGCCGGAACGCCCGGTCCGTCGCCTGATTTTCGACCGCCGGATTCCACCAGCGGTCGAAGTGAAATACATGGTTGGCGCGCGTCAAATTCAATCCTGTTCCGCCGGCCTTCAACGACAGAATAAACAGCGGCGGTCCATCTTTCTCCTCCTGAAAACGTTCTACCATTTGGTCGCGCTGCTTCTTCGGAACACCCCCGTGCAGGAACAGCGTCTCGCGCCCGAACGTCTCCTGCAGGTGCCGCTGCAGCATGAAGCCCATTTCGGCAAACTGCGAGAAAATCAACACGCGGTCTCCGACCGACATCGCCTCTTCGACCATCTCTGAGAGCCGGGTGAGTTTGCCCGAACGGGCTTCGAGCGGCGAATTGTCGCGCAATAATTGCGCCGGATGATTGCAGACCTGCTTCAACCGCGTAATCGTCGCCAGTACGACTCCTTTGCGCTTCATGCCCTCCGCCGACTTGATCGCATCCATTGAGTCCTTCACCACCGCCGCGTAGAGCGATGCCTGTTCCTTTGTAAGAGTGCAGAAGACCTTCATCTCCTGCTTTTCGGGCAAATCGTCAATGATCGACTTGTCTGTCTTTAGACGGCGAAGAACAAACGGCCCGGTGACCTTCTTCAGACGAACTGCCGCGTCGGGGTCGCGCCCGCTCTGAATGGGCACAAAGAAGTTGCGCTTGAATTCGATGCGATTCCCCAGCAATCCGGGGTTGAGGAACTCCATCATCGACCACAAATCGCCCACGTTGTTCTCAACAGGCGTGCCCGTTAAAGCAATTCGATAATCGGCATTTAGCGAACGGGCGGCGGCCGCCTGCTTGGTTTCCGGGTTCTTGATGTTCTGCGCCTCATCGAGGACGATTCCCGCCCACGGCACATGTTTCAAGTGCTCGAAATCGCGATGCAGCAGCGAATAGCTGGAAACAACCATGGCGTGTTCGGACGCCTGTTTTACAAATGCATCTCCCCTGGACCGTGTGACTCCGTGATGAACCATAACCGACAGCTCAGGCGTGAAACGCGCAGCTTGTTTTTGCCAGTTCGCGACCACCGACGTTGGACAGACCAGGAGCACCGGGCGCGCTGCCCGGGCACGGTAGTCCCGCTGGATCAAACTCAGCGTTTGAAGGGTCTTCCCGAGACCCATATCGTCGGCAAGACACGCTCCCAATCCCCATTCGCGGACGAAGGCGAGCCAGGAGTATCCGCGAACCTGGTAGGGCCGCAGCTTCGCATGAAGACCTTCGGGAACAGGAACTTCTTCGAATGGAGTGTGGCCTTCCAGGCGGTGAATCAGATCGGCGATCCAGCCTTCCGCGGAAACACCGGCAAATTCAACCGAGCCGGGAGGCCTGGCCGCGCCGAGAGCAATACGCACTGCCTCGCGCGCCGTGATCTGGCCGGTACCTTTGTTCCAGAAATCGAGCGCCGCCTGAATCTCTTGCGCGCTCATCTGCACCCATTGCCCTCGAAACTTCACCAAGGGAGCTTTCATCGAGGCCAGCGCGCGTAATTCGCGCAGCGAGACCTCTTCGCCGCCTATCGAGATTTGCCATTCGAACTGCAGCAGTTCGTCGAGCGAGAGTCCGCTCCCCTTGTGGAACGGACTCTTCACGTGTGCGCCGGCACTCACCCGCGCTCTGGTTCCCTTCCGACTCCACCAGGCCGGCAGCATCACACCGAAGCCGGCCTCTTCGAGTGCACCGGCTCTGGTGTTCAGGAATTCGAATGCCCCATCCGTGTCGAGTTCGTAACGTGTCGGGGCCGCCGAACGCAAGCTTTCTTCGACCTGAGGCGAGATGGCCGAGGCTTGTCCCAGAGAAAACAGCAGGTGCTCGCGCGGCTTGAAATCGCCCTCGGCCCAGACCGGAGGCTTGATCCCCTTCAGCTTCCAAACGGATTCAGCCGGAATCAACAGGCTCGGATCGCTGCGAGCCTGCAGGAAATATCGCACTCGCCACAAGGGCCTGTCATCGGACTCCGGCTCTTCCAGACGAAAGCATAAGCGATAAGGAGCAGCGATCGAAAGGGCAACCGGACGGCTCCAGGCGCGCAATTGCGCCTCAAACGCTTTGAGATCGCCGTCGGCTCCGGTTACTTTCGCTTTTGGCGTATGTAGCGCTTCGATCCAGCGGTCATGCAGTCCGGGCCCGAATCGCTGGACGGCTTTTGAGGATGACCGAACAAGCTCATCGACAAGTGAGTCCAGAAATCCGGTCAGGAGCATCGCGCCTGAAACGTTGGGCGTGATCGCACGGGCCGCATGAGGCATGGCAGCTATCAGCCCATGTAGCCGGTCGTCATCGCGCCCGATATGGACCGCGCGCCAGCGTGCGCAGAACCGCCCGTCCTCCCGCACCAGATCCGGCAGGAACTGTTGCCTCGCTACCAGTGCCCCAGCAAAGCGCATTGCTGCCGCCCAATACGCAAGATCGGCGCCGGCCATTACGCCGGGTTGAAGCATTTCTTTTCCCGTAGCAAGGCAGAGAAACTCCAAGGCCGCCGCAGCTCCGAGGGAGAGCGTTTCCACCTGCCAAGGTCGAAGATCGGCAGTCTTTTTTCCTTGCGCCCCCCTCCCTAAGAGCGGGCTTGATGGCACAGGCATCCTGTCGAAGGATGGCAGCAGAACTTCGTTACTTACTGCCTCGACAGGCGGGATCTTCACACTGAACCTTTCGAGGGTGTCTGCAAGTTGTTCATAGCTCGCGCTGAATGGATGCACACCGGGTTCAGCGGGAACACGGTCGCTGATTGACGACTCGCCCCACAAAACAAGGCAGCGTTCACGAAAACCCGCATGAATCACCAGCATGAGAACAGTCGCCGAAAGCTTAGCATTCCGCACAAACCAAGGAGTTCGTCATCGGACACACTGCCCCAGTTGCGGCCTGGATCCCCGCATTTCCCTCCGCTGCAAGATCATCAAGTCAGGCGTCAAATTTGCCAAATCGACGCGACCTTTCTTTTTGCATAATTAGCCCCAGGTACCTGTCAAAAGTGGAACGAAGTCAGATTACCTTCGATCCCTAGCCAAACCCGGGGTTACGATAGCCGCCGTCACCGTCATCGCGTATGGCCCGAGTATTCGAACCAATTGGACTGATAATCGATTTGGGAGCGGAGTATTGGGTTGCGAGAATCGGACGCCGATTGCTCGATTCGTTCGCTTTAGAACATGAAGTAGCAGGTCGCTGGATTGAAATCTCTCCGGCCTTCAGTTCGACATTTGCCGGCTCGCCAAGAGTCTCAGCACCCAACACGGTTTGATTCAGAACATTCGCTTCGTCGAACCCTCCGCCCTTCGTAACCGTTGTCGTCGGGGTGCCTCCCAAACTTCGAAGCGAGCGTTCACGCGCCGAACGGGATGTTCTGCGTAGGAAGAAATCCTTCACTCCATTCCTGCTATCAACGAAGTGAAGTGCGGCCGCTTGGCAAAGTGCTACGGCGATCAGCCGGGCGACCCTGGAACTCGAAGGTGCGAGTTCAAGGAGATCGAGCGGCTGGATGCGCCAAGCCCATTGCCGCCGCCGGAGAGCTTCATGGACACGCTGGATCCCATTTACAGCAGCCTTCCAACTTGCCGTTTGCTCGACGAAACCATGCGTGGCGAGTTGCGCGTCCTGCTCGCGCAGGAAGCCCGACGGTGGGTTGAAGAGGACTGCCTGCTGGTCGCACAGCTAAGGTCCACTTGGCGCTCGCACGGCGCGCTGGCCGACCACTCTTACGGCGCTGAACTTTCTCTATCTGCATTTAAGGAATAAATTCTTCCTGGCGGTGTTGATCAACAGATTGGATTGCCGAAGATGTTATCAATTGCGACTTCCGCGGCGTGAGCTCGACTTGCTCTTGTTACAGCTGGCTGCACAGACCGAACATTTGGTACTCGCCGGAATTCCGTCCGACGAAAATAGGGGGAATCAAGATATATGGAACAAGCATTACAACTGGCTGTTGTCGTCTTCGCTGCATTAGCCAACGGTGGCCTGATGGTCAACTGGATAGGCCTTGGGCGCGCAATGTCTCGCCTCTCGGCCTCGACCTATGTTGAATTCCATCAAAGCCACCAATCGCACGTTCGATTCCTCCATGCCGATTGTGGTTGTTGGGGCATTATTGGGTGGTATTGTGCTCGCGATTTTTTCTCAAGGGATTCATTCGCTCTCCAGCGAATTGGCCATTGCTGGACCTGTCTGTTATGTCGGAGTCCTGGCGGTTGGCTTGCCCACAAACGTCCGAATCAACAAACAGATCGCGCGCTGGTCGGTTCAGAGGCCGCCCGATGACTGGTCGCTCATTCGCGCCCGTTGGGTTTGATTTCACATTCTCCGCACGCTTTTTTCACTTCCAGGACTGGCCTGCTACATTCTTACTTGTCTTGTGAGTCTCCTCCTCAGACAAGATCATTCGACAGCACGGTCGGCGCGCACAATCTACCGTGATGTAACAAACTCACCGAGACACATACCAGGTACCGCCACCTTTGAAAGATGAAAGCTGAAACCTCGGTCCCAGGAGGATATGGCTTGAGCTGCGCCTGAAACTCGGGCGATTCAAAGCCGTGCTTGAAAGCGTCCGTAGATTCCCAGACGACATAATTCATGAATAGGCAACTCCCTTCGATGCCGCGATGCAGTTGCGCCGAGATGAACCCGGGCTGCTTTCGCATAACGGCGAATTGCCTCTGAAATCCCCTCAGTAAATGAGCGACGTGCTCCGGCTTCACCAGAAAGGTGCTGAGCAGAATCACCGGTGCGACATTGTGTTCGATCTGTTTCGCAAAACTGACGTTTGGGTCCATCTGGACGAGTTTCGTGCCAGTATCCTGAGTACCGGAATCGTTCTCGGAGGCGAATGCAGAGGCGCATGGCAGGACGGGTACCAGTGCTGTACCGATCGACATGACTTCGAGAAAATTACGACGGTCAATTCTCATATACACTTACCTTTTCTGTTTTGAGCCTTAGTAACACCCCGCCCAAGGCTCTGTCAGGATGTACTGCGGCTGTGCCTGGATACTCGCTGCTCGCATGCCCGCTTGTTTCGAAATCGCTGCTCTAGGCTGAATCGATGGATTCCGGTTGCGGGTCAATCACGACTCGATTGCCGACTTCTCTCCAAGGCCTAGGAAAGGATGCTCAGAATGAGAAAGCTGAAGATCATCGAACATATCTCGCTGGACGGAGTGATTCAGGCTCCCGGCGGCTCGAATGAAGACAGCGACTACCCATACGGCGGATAGACGCTGCCGTATCGCGATCCCGCCGCGGGAAAAGCGGTCCTCGCGGCGCATAGCGAGCCCTTCGATCTGTTGCTTGGCCGACGCACCTACGATATCTGGTCGGGATTCTGGCCAAAGGCCCCGAGCAGCTCGCTCGCGGACAGCCTGAATACGGCCACGAAATATGTCGCGACCCACAGGCCTGACAGCCTTGAATGGGGTCTGTTCGAGGGCCTTGGACCGGACATCGTCGAGGGCGTTCGCCAAAACAAGGCGATGGACGGGCCAGGCCTGATCCTCTGGGGTAGTTCGACGCTGACATCGATACTGCTCGAACACGGGCTTGCTCACGAGGTCTTGCTGTTCGTCTATCCCATCCGGCAGAGGAAGCGTTTCTTTTCGGACAGAACCCCGCCAAGCGGACTCGCACTGGCCAGCACGAACGCTCTGTCCTCTGGCGTCCTCATTAACACCTACACTCCTGCCGGACATCTGCGTACCGGCTCGCTTGACGACGCAGCGGCGTGAGTGGATGCCGAAGCTCTGATAGAAAACGGATCGACGCAGGCTTGATAACCCCTCATAAGTCCCCGTGTGTCCGCCGATTCTGTCCTTATCACTCCGTCAGCACCGGCCATTTGGGTTCCCGCCTGGGACCGGATTCGGGAGGTATCTAATTGAGCTGAAGATATCGGTGTGCATGGCGCCAGTCGCGCACACGACAACTCGTGCGATCCGCTATTGATGAGAACGGAGACCTCGAACATGAAGCCTCATGAACCCAGCCGCACAGCCCTGATAATCGCCCGACAACGAGCTGCTCATCAGGTGCTCGATCATGGCTCAGTCCTCGATGACCCATTTGCCATGAAAATTCTGCGTGAAGGCGAAAAGGACGTGCGCCAATTCGCGAACGAACACCCCTTGGCCAGCATCGGACGTCTGTTCACCGCCGCGCGAAGCCGGATTGCGGAAGATGCGTTGTCAAGAGCTGTCGGAGAAGGGACTCGGCAGATCGTCATCCTTGGCGCCGGACTCGACACTTTCGCTCTCCGGAATCCACATGGCGCACGACAGATCCGTATCTATGAGGTGGACCACCCCGCGACGCAGGCATGGAAAGGCCAGCGCTTGGCTGAAGCTCAAATCGCATTTCCGCCATGGCTTATTCTCGTGCCAGTCGATTTCGAGCGGGACGATGTAGGAGAGAAGCTCGCCGCCGCAGGCTTTCAGCAGAACTCGCCCGCGTTTTTCACCTGGCTCGGCGTTGTGCCATATCTGACACACGAGGCTATTGGCCGCACTCTGGACTACATGTCGTCAATCCAGAACTCGGAAGTGGTGTTCGACTACTTGGGACCTCCCGAGGCATTCTCAGAAGAGCTAAGGCAATTAGAAAAGGAGCGGACCGAACAGCTTAAGAAAATTGATGAACGTTCGGTCAGCCGTTTCGAGCCGGCTGGTATGGCAGCGATCCTTCGCTCGCACGGATTTTGTGCCATTGTAGACATCAATTTCCAGGAGATCGCGTCCAGGTTCGGCGGGGCCGTTCAAGGACTCGCGCCGGGACACGCCGGCGTTCATGTTATCCACGCTAAGCACTGACAGGGATCGCGGCCACAGGATCTTAACAAGGGTCATGTATCCTCTGGAGAACATCCTTCAACAGGACGACTTCCATT
>DATAYL010000319.1:0-4454 GCA_036272575.1 Bryobacteraceae bacterium
GACGCGGCGTGAAGGTTTCTTCAGGGCTGACCAGGGCAAGGCGCTCCCAAGCCGCCCTTGCCCTGGACCCCATCCCGGCTTCAAAGGTCCAGTCTGACCCTCCTGAAATTGCAGAACTTGACACGCACAACTCTGGAGAAACCCTCCTCGTCCCGTCGCGAAATCGGCGGAGCAGGGAAGCTGTATAACCGGTAACACCGGGAAATCGGTGGACGGCGAGAGGGAATCGGCCGGGTCTGTAGTAGCGAGGAAACGGAGTAACTCCCGTGGAGCGAAGAGGCCGTGCTGTTTGTGATGGCTCCAACAACAAGGGAGGCAAGGGCGAAATGACAAAAGCGTCCATCAGTTTGCAAGACCTGAGGAGGAGCCTCTATGTCAAGGCGAAGGCGGAAGCGTCCTGGCGTTTCTGGGGACTATACGTCCACGTCTGCAAAATAGAGACCTTGCGGGAGGCCTATCGGATGGCGAGCAGTAATGACGGGGCACCTGGTATTGATGGGGTCACGTTTGAAGCCATCGAGCAAAGCGGAGTCGAGGGTTTTCTGGAGCAGATTCGGTCGGAATTAGTTACTTACACGTATCGGCCCATGCGAGTGCGGAAGAAGGAGATTCCAAAGGATGGGGGCAAAGTCCGCATTCTTTCAATACCAGCTATCCGTGACCGTGTGGTCCAGGGGGCGTTGAAGCTCATCCTGGAGCCGATCTTCGAAGCTGATTTTCAAACAGGGTCGTACGGATATCGACCGAATCGGACTGCGCATGCAGCCGTAGCTCGAGTGGCCCAGGCAATTGTCGAAGAGAAGACGCGCGTCATTGACTTGGATCTAAAAGCCTATTTCGATAACGTTCAGCATTATTTGCTGCTCGCGAAAGTAGCACGACGGGTTCAAGATGACGACGTCATGCATTTGCTCAAGATGATTCTGAAAGCGACCGGGAAGAAAGGCGTTCCTCAAGGCGGAGTCGTTTCACCAATGCTCAGTAACCTCTATCTGAATGAGGTAGACCGGATGCTGGAAAAAGCAGTGGAGACCACGCGGAGAGGCAAGTCCACCAGTGTTCAATATGCGCGGTTTGCCGATGACCTGGTGATCTTGACCGACGCTGAGCGGCGGAATGACTGGCTGCTAAAGGCCGTGAACCGGCGACTGCGTGAGGAATTAGCGAAACTACGCGTGGTGGTCAACGAGGACAAGAGTCGGATGGTGGATCTGAAGCAGGGAGACAGTTTTAGCTTCCTGGGTTTCGAGTATCGGCGCACACTGAGCCTAAAGCGAAAGTGGCGACCATATTATGCGCCAAAGCTGAAGAAGCGAACGGCGCTGTTCGAAAAGCTCAGGGAGGTTTTCCGGCAGCATGTCAGTTGGCCTGTCCAGAAAGTGATTGAGAAGATCAATCCGATTCTGCGGGGCTGGGTGAATTACTTTCGGGTCGGTCATTCGAGTCGCTGTTTTGCAATGATCAAGCACTGGGTAGAAAAGAAGGTGCGGCGGCATCTGGTGCGTGCCCGGGAAGGCAAGGGTCACGGCTGGACACGGTGGAGTAGTGAATGGCTTTACGAGCGGCTCGGTCTATTTAACGATTACCGGCTTTATCGATGGTCAGGCACGAAAGCCGTCGCAGCGAGATACGTCACATAACCCTTGGCACTAAGCAAACAGGAGCGCCCAGTGCGGGAAATCTGCACGCTGGGTGCGATGCGGCGGGGGCTGGAAACGGATTTACGGTTCGGCTAGTGAGGCACTCCCAGAGGAAACGGGGAGCAACAGATAGGCTTAACCTTCGGACTACCGCGCCAGTCCTCGACCCTACCCCGCTGGGTCCTCTAACTTCCGTATAGCTCGTTGTTCGGGAGCTACCCGGAAATGATCAGACTCGGTGACACAAGCGACTGTAGCGTTTGCGGGAGGCTGCTCTGCTTCACGTCGATTGCTGCGTACACTACAGGAAGGTAGAGTAGCTGACCTCAACCTGTTGCATTCGCGGGGGCCGCCGTTTATTGTGCATACACCGCTGTCTCAATTCGCAGGTCAATACAGGGAATGGCAGCCCGCGGCCACTCTGCCATATCACCTCTCCCGGATGTGGGTCAATGATCTCTCCCACTCGTCTGCCAAGAATTTCTACGTCGTACCTGATGGAAGCGTCGACATTATTTGGACAGGCGAAAGGCTCTGCGTTGCCGGTCCGGACACCTGTCCGATTCTCGAAGTGGTCCGGGCCCGGATATACGGTCGCAGGGGTCCGTTTTCGTCCCGGCGCGGCGTACCTGTGGCTCGGTGTGCCCCTATCTGAAATTCGAAACGCGCGGGTTCCACTCGAAGAATTCTGGAAACGAGATGCACGCCTGCTTGCGGACTGTCTGTTCGCGGCTCCTGACGCAACCGGAGCAATGGCGGCTCTGGAGCAGGCCTTGCTTCGACGGGCCACGCAGGTAGGGCATGCTGACGGCCGAGTGGCGCTTTTGCGCAGGAGCGCCGGAAGCATCGACACGAATTTGAACGCCAGCGGACTCAGAGAAGTGTGTCGCCGCACGGGAATGAGCGAGCGAACGCTTCACCGCCATTGCACGGACGTGTTTGGCTATGGATTCAAAACCCTGCAGCGCATACTTCGGTTCCAGCACTTGTTACGCCTCGTGGCGCTGTCCGCGCATCCGAATCTTGCGGGGCTTGCTATGGATGCCGGCTTTGCCGACCAAGCCCACATGTGTCGTGAAGTGCGACGGCTCTGCCATGCTACGCCGGCCGAGCTTGTCCAGCTTTCGGCGCAAATTGGCCGATTTGTTCAAGACGTGTACTGACGGGAGGCGCTAGCCTTGCATCGTGAGAACAAAGTCTGGTTTTGCTTTAGTAACGCTCATGGCTTTGGCGGCGGGAGCAAGGCCTGGAATAGCCGTCGGTTCGCCGCTGGAGAATAATGCGGAAATGCAAACAGAATCAGGCGCCTCACAGGCCAGTGGCACTGTTGAGTCGCGAACTCTCAGCGTGCGCATCAATCAGCCTTTTGCCACAGTGTATGAGTTTCTTCTGAATCCGGCTAACTGGAATTAATGGGCATTCGGCTTGGGTAAATCGCTGCGGCAGTCCAATGGCGAATGGATCGCCGATTCCGACGGTGGAATCGTGAAAGTGCGCTTCACCCAGAGGAACGACTTCGGCGTTGTCGACCACACGGTCATTCGGACCTCCGGATCCCGAATTTATGTCCCGATGCGGCTGATCATTAACGGAAACGGCTGCGAGTTGCTCTTCACTCTCTTCCGCGAGCCAGACATGACAGATGAACACTTCAACTCCGATGCTAACTTCGTTCAGCGCGACCTGAATGGCCTAAAGAAATTGTTGGATAAATGATGATGGGCTATCGAATCCGCACCTACACACTGTGCCTCGCGCTTGCCTTTCTATTGCCGTTTACGACCGGCCATGCTGCGCAAGAGCGCGGCCCTAAAGCATGCCGTTCTGGTCAATTCATGCGTGGTGACCTCGCATGTCAAGCAACTGGTCGAATTCTACAGACGCGTTCTGCTGCTAGAACCCCGAACCTCGACTGACGAATATGCAGAGTTTGCTACGGGCGTCGGCGTGCTTGCGTTGTTTTCCTCGAAGGCGCAGGAAGCTTATATACCCGGATCAGCGCAAGCTGGGACGAACAAAAGCCTCATCTTAGAGTTTCGCGTCAACGATGTTGACAGCGAATCTAAGCGGTTGCAGGGCATTGTAAAGACCTGGGTTAAAGGACCAACAACACAGCCTTGGGGGACGCGTTCCATCTACTTCAGAGATCCAGACGGCAATCTGGTTAACTTCTGGATGCCAGCTTCTCGATAACATTCTTTGCGGTTTCCAAACCCGCACTGTCGACTGTCCAGAGGGGATTGATTTTGAATTGTTGGTCGGCAACCCGGCAATTGGAAGCCACCTGGACGCCAACGCAGCCAATTGACGATTTGCCCGTTATGCTGGCACAATCGAAAACTTTGCTCGGAGGCGGCAGTTCTGTGCGCACTTCATCAACTAATCGGGTGCCTCGTCGAACTACTGCTCAGACAAAGTTTCTGAACTCGTCGCGCGCCATGCTACGGTATGCCCAAGAGATATGGGAACAGATTGTCAGAACCGAATTCTGCTGACAGGCGCTGGTTTTACCAAGAATTTTGGGGGGCCGCTTGCGAAAGAGCTCTGGAGCATAATTTTCACCAGTCCTTCTCTGGACGTTGCTCCAAGAGTCCGTGAGATTCTGCGACGAGATTTCGATTTCGAGTCGGCGTATAACACTGTTATACGGGAACCAGAACCGCTGGCTGACCTGTTCGATCGAGGAGCGTCGCTGGAGCCACAACGGCAAGCATTAAGGAAAGCAGTAACCGAAGCTTACGAATACGTCGATGAAAAGGTTCGGGCATTTTCGAACCGAACGGACGCGCCCAATGCGGTGAATATTTACAAGGT
>DATAYL010000320.1:0-19908 GCA_036272575.1 Bryobacteraceae bacterium
TTTCACGTCAAGTGCGCGCTCGGAATTTCCGAGGAAGAAAATCTCGAGCTGATTGCGGACACCGTCTCTCACTTGATTAAGCACGGCCGCGAAGTGGTATACGATGCGGAGCATTTCTTCGACGGATACCTGGCGAATCCCGCGTACGCCTTGCAAACACTCGAAGCTGCAAAAAAAGCGGGCGCGGATGTACTCTGTCTCTGCGACACAAACGGTGGAACTTTGCCGGACCGCCTCGGCGAAATCGTGCGCACGGTTCGCGAGCGCTTCGATGGCGTTCTCGGCATTCACTGCCACAACGATTCCGAGGTGGCGGTCGCTAATACGTTGGCCGCCGTGCAGGCGGGAGCCTCGCACGTGCAAGGCACCATCAACGGCTATGGAGAGCGCTGCGGTAACGCCAATCTGTGCTCCATCTTGCCGAACCTCGAACTCAAGCTGGGGCACACCACTATCGGGTCTGAGCGATTGAAAAGCCTCACCAGCGTGGCCCGGTTTGTCGCTGAATTGGCCAATCTTTCCGTGCGGCGCGACCAGGCTTATGTGGGCCCGAGCGCTTTCGCCCACAAGGGCGGCATCCACGTAAGCGCCGTCATGAAAGACTCTTCTACCTATGAACATGTTCAGCCGGATCTGGTCGGCAACCGCCAGCGGGTCCTGCTAAGCGATCTCTCCGGCCGCGGAAATATTGCTTACAAGCTGAAACAGCTCAACTTGCAGGAAACACTCAATGATGTCGCCGGCCGTGAACTTCTCCAGCGCATCAAACAGATGGAGCACGAGGGCTATGATTTCGAATCGGCGGAAGGCACCTTCGAGCTACTTGTCCGGGAAGCCGCTAACCCGGAGTTTCATCCTTTCGAAGTGGTTAAGTACGAGGTCGCTACCAAGCTGCTGACAGGCGGTTCCGACGAGACAGTCACAACCGGCAGCGTTACTTTGCGGGTCGAAGATGCCATTCACTCCTCAACCGCCACGGGTCACGGCCCGGTGCATACGCTCGACCTGTGCCTGCGTCAATCCCTGGCTTCGATCTATCCCGCCATTACGAACGTTCGTTTGACGGACTATAAAGTACGGGTGCTGGGCGCCAAAGGCGGAACCGAATCGCGCGTCCGCGTGCTCGTCGAGTGGAGCGATCATCGCCGCAGTTGGGCGACGGTTGGTATTTCGGATAATGTGATCGAGGCGAGTTGGCGCGCCTTGGTGGATGCGCTGCGGCTCGAGCTCATGCGTCTGCTTGAACAAAAAGAGGAAGGCGCTTCCTCCGCCGACCGCGACTTCAGCTGGGCTGTCTAAGTCCGGAAACACAGCATCGTAGAATCAGCTTGATATGAAAGCTGTCGTTGCCGAGGCGGTTGGCGGCCCCGAAAATCTCAAATACATCGATGTTCCTGCTCCGCAGCCTGCTCCGGGCGAAGTTCTGGTCAAGCTCGCCGCGATCGGTGTCAACATGATCGACACCTACTACCGAAAAGGAATTTATAAGGCTCCCGAAACCCCGATTTTGCTGGGGAGCGAAGGCGCCGGCACCATAGCTGCCGTCGGATCAGGCGTAAACTTCAAACCCGGACAGCGCGTTGCTTACAGCATGGCTCGCGGCGCCTATGCGGAGTACGCGATTGTTCCGCAGCAACTCGTCGTGGAGCTGCCCGCAGCCGTTTCCTTCGAGGACGGCGCCGCGGCTCTGCTTCAGGGCATGACGGCTCATTACCTGACGCATTCGACCTTCGCATTAAAGCCCGGACACGTTTGTCTGATACACGCGGCGGCCGGCGGCACCGGTCTCCTCATCGTGCAGATGGCCAAGATTGCCGGCGCGGTTGTCATCGGCACCTGCTCGACGCCCGAAAAAGCAAAACTGGTTGCAGAGAACGGCGCCGATCATGTCATACGCTACGGTGAACAGAACTTCGTCGCCGAGGTTAAGAAGATCACTGGCAACGCGGGCGTAGACGTCGTTTACGATTCAGTGGGCAAGAGCACGTTTGCCGATAGCCTCGACTGTTTAAAACCCAGAGGATTGATGGTCAGTTTCGGACAATCCAGCGGACCGATCGGTGAAATCAATCCATTGCTTCTGCAGCAGAAGGGATCACTCTATTTGACTCGTCCGAACCTGGCAAACTATATTAGCGATCCCGCCGAAATGCAGTGGCGGTCCTCCGATTTATTCGGTTGGTTGGCGGACGGCCGCCTGAACGTTCGCATTTACAAGCAATACAAACTGGCAGATGCAGCTTCAGCGCATCGCGACCTTGAATCCCGCCGCACGACAGGCAAATTGCTGCTCATCCCGTAGATGCCAGACCTATCGGAATACTCGGAGTTTGCCGCTCGGCGTGAGCGGCTTCAGTCAAGCCTGTCGGAGTGGCGTGTCGAAGCCTTCGTGATAACCGCAGCGCCGAACGTACATTATTTGAGTGGATTTACCGGAAGTAACGGAGCGGTTTTGTTGCTGCCTGAACGCGCACTTCTTCTTACCGATCCGCGTTATGCGACGCAAGCTCCTCAACAATCCGATTGCGAGGTAAAAGTCGCGAGGGGCCCGCTGCTTGCCGAAGCTGCCAAGTGGGTTAAGCGCCGGAAGCTCCGCACTCTTGGTTTCGAAGAGAACCGCATCAGCTACGAAGATTACAGCCAGTTGCATACCGTTCTCCGAGGGGTCCGGCTCAAGCCGCTAAACGGGGCCGTCGAAACTATCCGCATGACGAAGTCGCCGGCCGAGATTGGCACCATCACGGCCTCCGTCCGCTTGAACTCCGTTGCTCTCGAACAGGCACTGGAGCATTTTCATTCTTCCATTACGGAAGTAGATCTGGCGGCGGAAATCGAATATCGAATGCGGCTGCTCGGCGCTGACGGGACGGCTTTCGACACCATCGTGGCGTCGGGCCCGCGCACTGCCCTGCCCCATGCCCATCCGACTAACAATCCCGTGCAGCCTGATCAACTATTATTAATAGACATGGGCGCGAGCGTCGCGGGCTACGCCAGCGACATGACTCGAACCTATGCCCTCGGCAAGCTCAATGCGAAGATCCGCCGGATGTACAAAGCTGTTCTGGAAAGTCAGCTGGCTGCGATCGACGCGGTCCGGCCCGGCATCACGTGTTCTTACATAGACCGTACTGCTCGCGATGTTCTGAGCGGCTACGGTTTCGATAAGCTATTTGTTCACTCTACCGGCCACGGACTTGGTTTGGAGATACACGAGCGGCCGCGAATCGGCAGGAAGGAAAGGACTAAGTTGCAACCGGGAATGGTGATCACGGTCGAACCGGGTGTTTATCAGGAAGGCGTGGGAGGTATTCGCATCGAAGACACGGTCCTCGTGACCACGACGGGATGCGCCGTACTGACTTCCACTGGAAAAGAGCTGGTCGTCCTCTAGCCTTCGGGCCGAGAGTTCACTTGGGGCTAAGCAAACGATGACCATAGACGAGATTAAGAAGTTGATTGACTTGGTGCGCGAAACCGGAATTGCCGAGCTGGAAGTGCAATTAGGGAATGATCGGGTTCGAATTCGGAGCATGGCGCCCGCGAAACAGGAAGTTGTGCTGCCTACCGTCATGCCGGTTTCGCTGGCGACTGCCACGGGGCAATCGCTGACGGCTGTGATTCCTCCGGCGGCGCCTGAATCCGCTCCAAGTCCGGCTGCGCCGGCTGCCGCCGAGCAAGACGTGGACAATCTGGTTGTCAAATCGCCGATCGTCGGCACTTACTATGATGCTCCGTCTCCCGGCGCCGCGCCCTTCGTAAAAATCGGCGATCGGGTCGAGCCAAAGCAGATTCTTTGCATTATCGAATCGATGAAATTAATGAATGAAATTGAAGCGGAGGTCGCGGGCGTGGTTGTCGCAAAACACGTAGAAAACGGGCGGCCCATCGAGTATGGGGAGTCGCTGTTCACTCTCCGTCCTCTATAGAGCGCTGCGCCGAACACTCGCATGTTCCAAAAAATTCTTATCGCCAATCGAGGCGAGATTGCGCTACGTATCATTTGCGCGTGCAAAGACCTCGGTATCAAGACCGTCGCCGTCTACTCGGAGGCGGATCGCCATAGCCTGCATGTTCGTTTTGCCGACGAAGCCATTTGCATCGGACCCGCCAAGAGCACCCTGAGTTATCTCAACATCCCCGCGGTCATCAGCGCCGCTGAGATCACAAACGTCGACGCTGTTCATCCCGGTTATGGCTTTCTCAGCGAGAATGCTGATTTCGCCGAAGTTTGCCAGCTCTCCGGCATCAAGTTCATCGGTCCCACTCCGAACGTGATCCGCGAGATGGGACTAAAACAGCGTGCTCGAAACATCATGGAACAGGCCGGTGTGCCGATCCTGCCTGGTTCGAAGGGCATTCTCAACCACGCCGACGAAGCGCTCGCGCTGGCCTCCAAAATCGGTTATCCGGTGATGTTGAAAGCGGCCGCGGGCGGCGGCGGACGGGGCATGCGCCTCGTGCATTCCGAGGCGGAACTTCCCGCTTTATTGGCACAAGCTCAGACAGAAGCCGCGGCTTCCTTTTCTTGTAGTGATGTCTACATGGAGAAGGTCGTGGAGAATGCTCGCCACATTGAATTCCAGATTCTGGGAGATGAGCACGGCAATATCGAAGTGCTGGGGGAGCGCGAATGCTCGATCCAGCGTCGCCACCAGAAGCTGATTGAAGAGTCGCCCTCCGTAGCGCTGCCGCCGCATTTGCGTGCGCAAATCTCCGATCGCCTGCGAGTGGCGATGGCGTCTATCGGTTATACCAATGCCGGTACCGTCGAGTTTCTGATGGATGCCGACAAGAATCTTTATTTTATTGAGGTAAACGCCCGTATTCAGGTCGAACATCCGGTGACCGAATTCGTTACAGGCATCGACCTCGTGAAGGCGCAAATCCGCATCGCCGCGGGCGAACGCCTGACCGATATCATCCGCCAGCCGATCACGGTCGCTGGGCACGCCATTGAGTGTCGGATCAATGCCGAAGACCCGCGAACGTTCACCCCATCCCCGGGCCGCATTACTGGATTGAATCTGCCGGGAGGTATTGGGGTCCGGGTTGATACGGCGGCTTACACTGACGGCATAATTCCGCCTTACTACGATTCGCTGGTGGCAAAGCTCATCACTTTCGGCAAGGATCGGGACGAAGCCATTTTCCGCATGCGGCGCGCCCTGAGCATGTTCGTGGTGGAAGGCATTCACACCAGCATCTCCCTCCACGACACCATCCTTTGTGATGATGAGTTTTTGGCCGGCCGCTTCGACACCAGTTACCTGGTCCGCTTACTTGGGTCCACCAACGGTTCGCACGGCCACTAAGCGCCCCCTTCAGCTTTTTGCCGTCTGGAAGTTCTTCTCGGCTTTGCTTTCAGTTCGGGCGCGCTTGGCTCAGTCGTGGACGCAGGCGGCTTTTTCAGCTTCGCGAGACTCTGGCGCAGTGCCTCGGCGATATCCACAACTTTTGTCGGCTTCGGCAGAGCAGCTTCGGCTGACGGGATTACGCGATTGACTTTCTGTTCGATAAGCGCCTGGATTCTCTCGCGATAAGTATCGCGATACTTACCGGGTTCGAACGGGACGGCCAGCGATTGCACTAAGGTTTGTGCAAGCTGCAATTCTTTGTCGCTGATGCCTTCGAGGTCGGTGACAAATTCTTCGTCATGTCTTACTTCATCTTCGAAGAACATCGTGTGCGCCAACAGGCCTGTTTTGCCGGCCCGCAAAACAACCACGTGCTCTCGGCCGTGCATGGCAAATTGAGCGAGTGCGACTAACTTCGATTCCAGTAAAGCGCGGTAAAGCAGCGCATATGCCTTTTCGCCTGCTTCTTCGGGCGTGACATAGTAAGACGTCTCAAAGTAAACAGGATCAATCTCGCTCAGCGCGACGCACTCTTCAATCTGCATGGTGGAAGAGGTTTGGGCGATAGCGGCTTTGAGTTCGTCGGCTTCGAGAACAACGAAGCGATCCTTTTCGTATTCATAGCCCTTGACAAGCGATTCTTTGGGTAGCACCTCCTCTTTATTGGCGAGCAGGGATCGCGTGCGGACCGGCGCGAGATCTGCCTCCAAAGCTGGCTCTGGAGGGGCGCTACGCGTTTTGCTTGGGCGTTCCACATCGGATTCGACCGGCAACTCTTCTTGTACGACCGGCAACTCTTGCTGCGGTCGCTTATCGGCGCGCCGATATAACGTCCTCAGGCTGGTTCGTTCCGCGCGCGCCGCCCGAAATAACCGGACGGGAATGGAAATCAGACCGAACGATACATAGCCGCGCCAGACCGTGGAAGCCATGAACCCTCCTCTTTGTCATTGTGCCCCTGAAGCGTCAGGCTACGAAATGGAATTTACGCACTTGCGTCACAATGGAGATGAATACCATGGACGACAATTCGACGCGCGGGCTGAAGTTTCTTTATTTCCTGTTGGGAGTGACATTGCCATTAGCCGGCTACGCCCTATGGTCAATGTCGACGAGCCGCAAACGGGAAATCGACAAGGCGCACGACATTACGGTAGAAGATAGTTTTCCTGCCAGCGATCCGCCTTCCGCGTGGTAATTTTCTTCTACGTTTTTGGCTATACTCTAGCTTAGAGATGCATCAAGCCAAATCTTCTTTTCAACCGCTGGCGTTATTTCTCACGGTAATTGCCGCGCTTCTCCGGCTCGTTCCGCATCCACCTAACTTTGCGCCGATCGGTGGGATGGCCCTGTTCGGAGGTTCCCGCCTGCGCGGCTGGCAAGCGTTTGGAGTGCCGCTATTGGCTATGTTGGTTACCGACCCGATTTTGAGTCATATGCTCGGCTATCCGGCATATTCAAAGGCAACTCCGGTCATTTACCTGTCGTTTTTGATCTATGTGTTACTCGGACGCATGTTCCTTCGGGACAACTTCAAGCCCGCGCGGGTAGCGGCCGTCTGTTTCCTCGGCAGCCTTCAATTCTTTCTGTTGACTAACCTGCTGGTGTGGTGGGGTAGCGGCCTGTATGCGCATAACGCTGTTGGATTATCAGCCTGTTACATTGCGGGCCTGCCATTTTTCGCCCGCACGGTGTTGGCGGATTTGTTCTACTCGGCGGTGCTCTATCTCGCCTACTTTGGCCTGACCAAGCGGTTCCACACCGCCGATTTAAGCCGTTCTGCTTATTAACGGATGGTAGGCGGAACGCGTTTTACATCAAGCGTCCCGCCTCGTACAATCAGGGCCTAGACACCTTCCGACCCGTGTAGCTTTACGAGCTTGTTATAGATCCCCAGGGAAAGAAACGTGGGAACCCAATGGCCCACAAAGCTGGCCTTCCTCTCGTCGCCTGTCACCTGAAAGAACAGCGAGACGCCGATCGACGCCAGCGCCGCCCAGAGATACAAGTCCGAAGGCAACTTAGCCGTCTGTTGTTCGATGCTACGGGCAATTGGCCCCTCCCGATGTTCGGTGCGGGCGCCCGGACGTGGTTCCGTGCTGGTAATGTCCTTATATTCCATTCCTCTCTCCTTGGTTGAAGCTAAGCTTCAAAATGCTTTTGTTCCCTTTTTGTGATTCAGCCAGGAGGGGAGTGATTTCCTTTTTTGCAGGGCCAGCCGGAACTCGCTACTCATAACGGAGCGCTTCAGTGGGATTAAGCTGCGACGCGCGCCGGGCAGGCAGCAGGCCGAATCCGATTCCGACGCTGCAGGAAACAACGAAGGCTACGATCACCGAAAGCGACGAAACAGGCACCGCAACGTGCTTGGCAAAGAGACTCATGCTGAAGAGGCTAATGCCCAATGGAAGCGCAATGCCTAACATAATTCCGAGTATTCCGCCAATTAGGCTAATCAGGACAGACTCAACCAGGAATTGAAGCAGGACTTCCCGGCGCGACGCTCCCACGGCCATACGCAGCCCGATTTCGCGCGTGCGCTCCGTAACCGTGACGAGCATAATGTTCATGATGCCGATGCCCGAGATCAGTAAGGCGATGGTGGACACGATGACTAGCACGATCGTGAGCACGTTCGCGATTCGATTCGCGGTATCGAGGATGGCCGTCAGGTTTTCTACCGTGTAACTCGCTCCCGGGCGATGGCGGCTGCGGATGATTTGTTCAATCTCCTGACTGGCCGCGGGGACGTCACGCGCATTGCGGACCGATATCCAGGCTTGATCTACACGTTCATAGGGGACAAAGTACTTCAGAATCGTGACCGGAATCAGGATCGTTTCGTCCGCAATCTCCGAGTTATTAAATGTGCTGGTCTTTTCACGGAAAGTGCCGACCACTGTAAATTGCAGATGGTTGATCCGAATCGTTTGGCCTACCGCCGCGATCTGGCTCCCAAAAATACGGGTGGCTAATTTGCTTGTCAGCATGGCGACATGCTCGCGCAGGTTGATGTCGCTGGCATCGAGTTGCCGGCCAGCGAGAATCACCAGATTACGAACGCTCGTGTAGTATTCGTCAATTCCATCGACCACGACCTGCCGCACTTTACCGTTTACGACGATATCGTCATGGACGGTCATGATCGCGGTCGCCGCAACGATCCGATTGCCCAGACTGTCGCGAATGGCCTGGATATCGGCCAGTTTGATGTAGTCGCCCTGGACTTCGGCGGCGTTCTGGACGCCTGCATCGGAGCTCAGGTTAACGAGATTGGACCCAATGCCGCGAATTTGGTCGAGGATGAGATCCCGGCTGTATAGGGAAATCGTGACAACTAAGATCACCGAGGCGTTGCCGATGATCATGCCCACCGTCGTCAAAAAAGTGCGGAGGCGATTGGCGTGTAGAGCCTGAAAACTAAATTTGACTGCCTCAGGAAAGTTCATGAACGTCGAGAGGCGTTTACCGGAATCAACTGGAGATCAAAACGAAGCTTAAGCGCCGCCCGCCTGTTTCAATAATCGCAGAGCATCTTCACGCGGGGGATCATCTGCCGTGATCGAGGCGTGTACATACTTGGTCAACAGCATTTTCGCTTCATCCAAGTTGCGCTTCTGCTTAATCAGAACGTCAGCCTGGGCGTACCACACAACTGGATTATTGGGCGCGACTTGCTGTGCCTTAGCGAACATCGCATCGCTCTCGGTAACACGGCCCTGGTTCGCCAGGAACCGGGCAAGCGCGATGATATGGTGCACACTGTGCGGAGCTGCGCGTATCGCCTCGCGGAGATGCTGTTCCGCGCTATCGAACGATTTGCGCTTTTGATCTAGCTTGAACTGGTCGTAATAGCCTTCCCCGGGGTCGAGCGCAGCTATTCTCTCGGCTATCGACGAAGCTTTGTCGTGTCCGCCGCCCAGAATTCCGGGCGCCTCCAGGTAAAAATCGAAAAGATCGTCCAGCGCGTCGCGATCGTTAGGATTAAGCTGGACGGATTTCTCGAAAGCGGCGCGGGCTTTTGAAGCCAGACTAGCGGCCAGAAAAGGATTAGACGATGCTTCCGCCCGGCGGCCATAAGCCCGACCGAGCCAATCCACGTATTCGCTATTACCCGGGCTACTTTGCACTGCTCTTTCAAGGTAATCGATAGATTGCTTGAACTCGCCCGTCATCAGGTAGTTACGTCCGATTAGAAAATTCGTAGATGCGTCGCTGCTGTGCTTGTCCAGTAGCGCTAGCGAGGCCTCGTAGCTGGTGCGATTGAATAGCTCCTCAGCTCTTGGCAGATCACTTGCGGCTGATACGTTAGCGGCGCAAGCGATACATAAAAAGGCGAACAAAGGCCGCCACATGACAGGCAACGCTCCTTCTAAAATCGTTACAATTCGTAAATTCGGGGAACTAATAGTATAACTTCTGCCCCTGCTTCATTTCAGATGCGCCATTACCATTTAAGGTTGCGGGCAAGGTACTGCATGCGGATTAGCGCCGTGTGTGGGCGGCTACCAGTAACTTTACGGGACCCGCGAAAGGCGCCGTCCCGGCCGGAACCGCCTGCTAGCTGACGGTATAGTATGGTTAGGCTGAAGCTAATATTTAGGAAAGGTTAACAACGAAATTTATGCTCGCCGAGTTGCGACGGTCAGCTCTCTCCGTCGGTTTCGTTCTTGTTGCAACCTGCAGCGCATGGGCTCAGACGGCAACACTACAGGGCGATGTCAAAGACCAGAATGGCCAACCTCTCAAAGGTGCGGTGATCCAACTGGTTCGAACTGACATCAAGGGACATTATCAGGTAAAGTCGGACAAAAAAGGACACTGGCTTTATACCGGCTTGCCAGGGGCAAGCACTTTTGACGTTTCCTGCGTGGTAGATGGCAAGGTGGTGGACAAAGCGACGGGTGTAAAGGCCAATTACGGGGACGATAATCCGCCAATCAACTTCGATCTCCGTAAGGTTCAGGCGCAGCAAGCGGCAGCGCAGCAGGCCAATGCCCAGGGACAGCCGACACAAGATCAAGAGCGCGGGATGTCCAAGGAGCAAAAGGATCAGTACGAAGCTCAGTTAAAGAAGAACACCGAAGCCATCAAGAAAAATAAGGCTCTGAACGATGCGTATAACGCCGGCCAGACTTCATTGAAGGCAGCGGGCGCTGATACCGATCCTGCAAAGAAGGTCGCCGATTACCAGGCAGCGATCGACAAATTTAATCAAGCGTCGCAAATGGATGCGAATCAACCCGCCATCTGGGACAGCTTAGGCGAGGCCTATGCAGGTTTAGGACGCGCGCAGACCGGGGACGAGAAGAACAAATCCTTTGACCAGGCCACTGAAGCCTACAAGAAGAGCTTAGCCATCAAGCCGAACGACGCCGCTGTATACAACCAGATGGGCAACATCTACGCTCTCGAAAAGAAAATGCCGGAGGCTTCTGACGCGTTGACGAAAGCGGCTCAGCTTGATCCGACGATGGCGCCGAAAGCGTATTTCAATATGGGCGCCAATTTGGTCAATGGCGGACAGCCGGAGAAAGCAGGCGAGTATTTCAAGAAAGCGACCGATGCCGATCCGAACTACGCCGAAGCCTGGTATCAGTACGGCAGCATTTTAATGATGCAGGGCAAGGTTGATCCGAAGACCGGCAAACAGGATTATCCGCCGGATACCACGACCGCGCTAAAGAAGTACCTCGACTTGCAGCCGAGCGGTCCTCATGCACAAGAGGCAACCGCCATGCTGCAGGCGCTGGGCCAAACGGTCCAGACTAAGATCACGGTGCCGCAGAAGAAGAGCCATTAGATCGGGTCTTCTGAAGCTCGGTGTGAGATCGTAAAGGCGGGTGGTCCATATCGGACCACTCGCTTTTTGAGTGTTTTAGAGAGTTGCAGCCGAACGATGCGCGCCATATTTGAATTCCTGATGATCATTTGCGCGGTATTCGTCGCGCGAGCGGTAATCACCAGCATTATGCAAGGCATCGCGCGGGCGTCGAGCAACTCGTTTCCGCAGGGCGCCCCCGATACGCGGCGCGCAGGCAATTCCCCGCCCCCCGCCAATCCCGGCGGCGAACTACACAAGGACCCAGTTTGTGGAACCTATGTAGCGGAATCAGCAGCTTTTCGCCGGCAAGTAGGGACGCAGACGTTCTACTACTGCTCAGAAAATTGCCGCGAGAAGCATTCCTTAGTTGCGCGCTGACGAGTTTTGCATTTCTTCTATCACAAACCTGAAAAATTTCCTTAAATCTCGTCCCGCCAGTAACTTACACTCGCTTAACTGCTACCGACGATCCGTTTTAGCACCGCCTCGTGCTACGCTCCGGCAGGCCCGGAGAGCCCCACGCTCTTCCGGGCCATTGCCTTTAAGGAGTCCACATGAGCCCACGTTCCATCCGCCGCGCTGCCGAGCGCCGTGCTGAAAAAGAAGCCCGCAAAGCTCTCCGCACCCAGCCTGCTGACGTCCAGGAATTTTCAGACGAGCTCGATTTCACCCCCGAACCGCTACCGAGTTGTTTTGCGACCGGCCCGCGCACCCCGGAAGGCAAGCGCATCTCCTCCATGAACGCTGTGAAGACGGCTTTGACTGGCCGCACCGTTCTGCTGCCCACCGATGACAGCGACGCTTACCGCGAACTCATTGCCGCTTATGAACGCGAGTACCAGCCCATCGGCTTACGCGAAACCGAACTGGTTCAATCCCTGGCCGATACCCAGTGGCGCTTGCAGCGCGTCCCGGGTCTCGAATCCGCCATCTATGCCAAAGGCCGCTACGAATTTGCCGAAGCCCACGCGGAGGAAGAAATCACCCTCCGCAAAGCGCTCATCGATCTCGACACCCACCTCAAATACGAAAAGCAACTGCGCAATCTGCAATTGCAGGAATCGCGCCTGCACCGCCGCTATGAAAAGGAAGCCGCCGAGCTCCGGCAGCTCCAGAAAGAACGTCAGGCCAGCGAAGCCGCCGCTAGTAAAACCGCGACCGTAAGGGAGCGGACCCAGACGGCACCGGCCGGCGCCGCGGCCTTAAGCAATAGTGAGTTCGTTTTTTCAGATGACGGTTCGCAGACTTCCTCGTACCCAGCTTCTGACGGTCAACTATCCTGTGACGAGCTTCTTGAAGCTGCCTGAATCTAAAAAAGCTCTCAGGCTCGCTGAGAAGCATCAGTTCCTTGAAAACCGAATATGTCTTTGCCGCTACCCGCGCCCGCAGTCCGTCTCCACGACAATGTGGGGCCGATTTGCCAATCGGCCTAACCCAGCCATTTTGGGTGCTGGGCCGTTCCGTCAAAGATCTGCGTCGTTTTGAACAATTCGAATTGGCCGTGCTGCGCCGCTACCTGCGTTTTACCCGTCAGTGCGGCGAGTTCTGTTTCGGTGAGCGGCTTGAAAGTGCGCGCCGCTTCAAACGCCTGATTGAGAACCTCCGTGCTGTCGCATCCAGTGATAACAACCGAAGTGGGCAGGTTGAGCGCGTAGTGCAGACACTCAATCGGCGTGACTGTTTTGCTCTTTAAAATAATGCCGCCGCCCATCGGTTTCATGCCGAGCACGCCAATTCCCTGCTCTACGAGTTTTGGCACTACATTGTGGGCAAAACTTCGAAAGTGATAATCCATGAGGTTCAGCGGCATCTGGCAGGTATCGAAGTGAAAATCGTGCTGCCTGGCAACTTCCAGCATTCGTTCGTGCACCAGCGGATCTTTGTGACCGGTGAAGCCGACGAAGCGAATTTTGCCGGCTTGCTTTGCGGCGCGCACAGCTTCGAGAGCGCCGCCCTCGGAAAAGAACCGGTCGGGATCTTCGAGACGGATGTTCTCGTGAAATTGGATGAGGTCGATATGATCAGTTTGCAGGCGCGTCAGAGACTCGTCAATTTGAGCGCCGGCGGCTTTGGCGGTGCGCCCATCGAACTTCGTCATGAGAAATGCCTTTTGCCGGTAGCCGTCGCGCAGAGCCTTGCCCATGCGGATCTCTGACACGCCGTCTGCGTAGTCCCAGCAGTTGTCGAGAAAGGTAATGCCGCGGTCCAGCGCCGAACGAACGATGGCGATCCCGTCCGCTTCGTTTTTTGGAACAGAGATGTGAAAACCACCGAGGCCGATTGCGGAAACTCGCTCCCCGGTCTTACCGAGCTGCCGATAGATCATGCCATTGGCTTCAGCGCGCTGGGATTGTCCGGCGCCGGCCGATCTCGCCGCTAATGCGCTCAGACCTGCTCCAGCGATGGCGTTGAGAGCTTCCCGTCGATCCATACTGTGCTCCTCCATGCACTAGGGTAGCGCCGCTTGGAGGCAGCGGCTGTTACAACGGAAGAGATGAATTGGATTGCGACGGGAGCATTGCTCATGGCCGCGGCGGTTATATTAGGCGCGTTTGGAGCGCACGGCTTGCGGGACCGGCTCGATGCTTACTCGATGTCTGTTTACGAGAAAGCCGTGTTCTATCACTTCATTCACGCCCTGGGAATTCTGGCAGTAGGGTTGCTGGCGCGCGCGCAGGCGATCTCGCCGGCGGGGCAGAATCGCGTGGCGTGGCTGCTACTAATCGGAATTGTAGTGTTTTCAGGCAGTCTGTATGTCCTCGCGGTTTCCGGCTTACGCATCCTGGGAGCGATTACGCCGATTGGCGGTCTGGCATTTATCGCGGGCTGGGTTTTGCTGGCCTACGAGGCGCTGCGCGCGCCACGCCTTTGAGCGGCCACGCGTACCAGCGTTCGCCTTCCAAAGCCGTTCGGCAGCTCATACTGGAACAAGGTCTGCGCCTCCGCTTGCCGGCCGTCGAGCTCGGTGAGTTCCTGCTCCACGTCAGGTCCTTTATAGAGCAGGAGGTGCGCGCCGCCATTGAGAGCTCGCTGGAACAAGCGCACTAAGCGGCCGAGTGGCGCAACGGCGCGGGCGGTGATAATCGTCGGGCGGCGGGCAACTGCAACCAACTCGGCTCTATCCGGCAGAACCTCAACATTCGCCAGTTCCAGATTCTCCGCCGCGGAATCTACAAACCTGGCTTTCTTGCCGATGGATTCGCACAGCAGGAAGCGGGTCTCCGGCAGCACCAGAGACAGCGGGATGCCAGGGAAACCAGCGCCCGTGCCCGCATCGAGCACGATCTTCGCACCTTGAAAAAAAGACCAGGGCAGCACTGAATCGAGCACGTGCTTGATGGCGGCTTCCTGCGGCGTCGAAATGCGCGTCAGATTCATGTAGCTGTTCGCAGCAGAGACCAGGCGCAAATGCTCGGAAGACTTTTCGATCAGGCTAGAGCGATGGGGGATGTCTTGCGGCAGTACCGCGGCAAGCTCTTCCTCGAAGGTCACGAATTTATCTTGGCATTTGCGGCAGTACGCGAAGATAAGGGTGAATGTTAACAGCTGGCATAGTGGGGCTTCCGAACGTCGGGAAGAGCACCCTGTTTAATGCGGTAACGCAAACCCGCAAGGCGATGGCGGCGAATTACCGCTTCTGCACAATTGAACCGAATACGGGTGTAGTAACCGTCCCCGATGAACGGTTGGAGGTTCTGGAGAATTTAAGTAAGTCGCAGAAAGTGGTTCCCGCCGTATTCGAATTTGTAGATATTGCAGGATTAGTAAAAGGCGCGAGTCAGGGAGAGGGTTTAGGCAATCAGTTTTTGGGGCACATCCGCGAAGTGGATGCAATCATCCAGGTGGTCCGCTGCTTCGAGGACAGCAATATTGAACATGTGATGGACACCGTCGATCCAGTACGCGACATCGAGGTTGTGAATACCGAACTGGTTTTGGCCGATCTGGAGTCCGTCGAAAAACGCAAAGTAAAGCAGCAGAAAGCGGCCAAAAGCGGCGACAAAAAGGCAATCGCGGAGTTGGAGCTGTTAGAACGGCTGGAAGCCCATCTGAATACCGGGCGCACAGTCGTGACCATGGAGCTTTCACCCGAGGAACGGGCGTCGGTCCGGCTGTTCTTTCTGCTTACGGCGAAGCCGACCTTGTTTGCGTGTAATGTGGCTGAAGGCGATCTGGCAACCGCCGACAGCAACAAGTTTGTGCAACAGGTGCGGAGCTACGTTAAAGAACATCACGACACAAGTGCGGTGGTGGTTTCGGCCGAGATCGAATCCGAGTTGGTTTTACTATCGCCGGAGGAGAGAAAAGAATACCTGACAGAGTTGGGCGTCGAAGATACAGGCGCCGGCAATTTGATTCGCGAGGCGTATCGGCTGCTAGGCTTGCGAACGTACCTGACGACCGGGGAAAAGGAAACGCGAGCCTGGACGATTCATGCGGGGGACAAAGCTCCGCAAGCCGCGGGTGTGATTCACTCTGACTTCGAGAAGAGTTTCATATCGGCCGAGACCGTGTCTTTCGAAGATTTGGTGGCCTGCGGTTCGTTCGCGAGGGCGCGTGAGTTGGGCAAGCTGCGCACTGAGGGCAAAGAATACGTAGTGCAGGATGGCGACGTAATGGAGTTCAAGACCTACGTTTAGTACCGGTAAGCTTACGGATTTGGGCTACTTCGGAAGCGGTCAGTTCACGCCAGCCGCCGATGGTCAAGCCAGCAAGTGTAAGCGGGCCCAAGCCGATCCGAACTAGCTTGAGGACTTTGCTATCCAGCGCTTCGATCATGCGTCGAATCTGCCGATTGCGGCCTTCCGTAATGGTGATTTCGAGAAAGGTGTAGCGTTCGGAGTCGCGGACGCGTTTCACGCTCGCCGGGCGAGTTGGCCCATCGCTCAGCTCAATGCCCGTCGCGAGATGAACAAGCTGGTCGTCCGAGAGAAGGTTGGAGGCCTTGACGAGATAGGTTTTGGGGAGGTGGCTGGCAGGATTGGTGATGGCTTCGGCGAGCGCGTTGTCGTTAGTAAGCAGTAACAGGCCGGACGTATCGAGGTCGAGACGGCCAACCGTACCGACAAACTGATCCAGTCCCTCGACGAGCTGGTACACGGTAGGACGGTTGGCGGGGTCGCGATAGGTGGTCAGGTAACCCTTGGGCTTGTAGAGCAGAATGTACCGTTGACGAGCCTGCTGTAATAGCTTTCCATCCAACTTGATTTTGTCGCGGCCGAAATCGATCCAGCGATCGGGGGTTTGGATGATTTTGCCATTGACACTAACCCGACCGGCGCCGATCCATTTCCGTGCTTCGGAGCGAGAGCCTGCGCCCGCCTTTGAAAGCACACGGTCGAGCGTCTTTAACTTACGATCTTCTATCACTCTAGATCTTGTTTCAGAACATCGGTGCGGTCGATGTGCTCGCCCTTGAAGTAGACGGCGTTGATGTGTTCGGTGACGGCAATGTCCGCGATCGGATCTCCGTCCAACAGGATAAGCGTGGCATCGCGACCCGGCTGAATGAGGCCGATTCGATCGCTGGCGCGCAGTGTTCGCGCCGCGTTGAAAGTGGCGGCTTGCAAGGCGACGGAAGTTGGGATACCAGCTTTGACCCAGAGCTCGAGTTCATGCTGAACGGTTGGCCCGTGAATTACCAGCATGTTCCCGGCGTCGGAACCGGCGATGAGCAAAACTCCCTGCTGATAAGCGTGCAGTAGATTTTGGGTACAGTTCGCCAAGGCCTGGTTCAGGAATTGCGGATCACCATGTTTGGTCTTCAGGTACTTGCGTGTGGTATCCAGCAGATCAGCGGGCGCAACCTGCTGCAAAAGCGATCGATTCAGCAGGGAGGCATTTCCGCTCGCGGCATCGCGTAAGGCTTCCACAACGCTGAGGGTTGGATCATAAGCGATGCCTTTGGCTTTCATCTCGGCAAATAAGTTGTTGGGAATGAGATCTACCAGAGAGCCATGCTCAATACTATTGGTGCCGGCCGTGACTGCATCCTGAACGTCGCCTGAACTGCCGGTGTGGGTGGCGGAGGGCAGGCCGTCCTTAGCCGCTTCGGCAATGATTGCGCGATAAATGCCGGTGTCAAGCCGATGAAACACGTGCCAATTGGGAGAACCAGCGTCCAACACCGCCTTGATCCCGGTCACGCCGGCCTGTTTGAGCGCATCCACCTGGTGACGGGCTTCGGCGGCCGATTTCGGCTGGCGCAGGAATTCGGATCGCGCGTAGGCCCGCATGTTCTCCGGAATGTTTTGTATAAGTTCTTCGGGATGACCGCCCGGCGCGGTAAAGAGCGGGCCATCGGTGAAGAACTCGGCTCCCAAATATTTGCCCGAGTTGATTTCGCCGCGCAATTCCAACGCGCCGTGCAGCCAATCGCCGACACTGCGAACGGCCGTAATGCCGCTCGCAAGATAAGCCGCGTCTCTCTGTTCGGGCGCGTGAGGATCGGCGTACTTGGCGGAGTCGCTGTAAATCCCACCCGGCGCACCGATGTGTACATGCATGTCGATAAGCCCGGGCATCAGAGTTTTGCCGGAGGCATCGACAACTTCGGCTCTCAGCCCGTCTGTTTTCGAAGGAGGAGTTCCAAACACCTGGACAATTTTGCCGTTGCGAACGAGAACGGCGCCGCGCTCGACGACAGTACCATTCCCCACGATGATTTTCGCGTTCTGCAAAAGGACAGAACTATGGCGGCTCACGTCACGAGCCAGGATTTTGGCTTTCTCAATATTCTGCCTGGTACGCGCTTGATAAAGCCCCATTAAGAGGAAGGGCGCCAGCGTGGCAAGCACCCAGAGCTTAGCAGTACCGGCAATTTTCTCCTCCTTCTCCCAGCGAAAGAGCTTGACGCCGACGATCAGGGCCACCGCAGTCGTGACAATCAGCGCCAGTAGAGGCAATGGGTTTGCCAGTAGTCCCTCGCCGCCGATCATTAGGGACTGCAAGCCCTGATACAGGTAAGTTGCGGGGAGAAACTGGGCGATCGATTGCACCCAGGTCGGCATCATGCTGATCGGGAACGTAGCCCCGCTCAAGAACAGCATTGGGAGATAGAGGATTTGGATCAGGATGTTCGCCTCGGCCGCCGAATTTACTACCGAGGCCACAATCATGCCGAGCGCGCGAAAGGCGATCAGAGCAATTGCGACAAAGAAAAGCACAGTAAGAATGTTGTGCGGTATTGGCATGTGATACCGCACATTCGCCAGGACAAAAAAGAGGACGACAACAGGCAGGAAGGATACCAATCCCGACACCATGGACGCGACGATAATAGGCGCGGCGCCCACCGGAGCCACTTTGAAGCGCCTGAGGACGTTCGTTTCGCGGTCCTGCACGGCGCGCATACCCGCACCGAAGAAACCGCTTCCCAGTATGCTGATGATCAAGACCATGGTGATGATCTGTGTCATTGCTCCGGCGCTCTCGGACCCGTGACTCGATTGAGCGAAGACAAAGAAAAATATCAGTGGGAACAAATAGCTGAAGAACAGCACAGCACGGTCACGCGCCATTAACCGCAGGTTGCTTTTGATTTGCGCGATATAGGGTCTCATTATTCCCGCAGCTTCTTTCCAGTGAGTTCGATGAAGACGTCCTCCAGTGTCGGACGTTTTAGGTGGATGTCGAGCAGTTTGAGACCGTGCCCATCGATCCATTTGACAAGCTCGACGATAGCAGCCGCCGGCGACTCACACTGGACGGTAAGAGAGCGGCCCTGGTTGGAAAACACATGCTTTTCGAGCATGAGTTTTTCGGGAAACAGGTCGGCCGGAAGCGTTCCGTCAACCGTGAGTTCAACGGCCGTTTGGCCGAGTACCCGCTGCTGAATTTCGCGCGGCGGCCCTTGCTCGATAATCTTGCCCTGATCGATGATTGCGACGCGATCACAGAGCTTCTCGGCTTCTTCGATGTAATGAGTAGTCAGAAGAATCGTTTTGCCGCTAGCCTTCAACTCTTCGATAAAAAGATGAATCTCGTGGCGGACCTGAGGGTCCAGGCCGGTCGTGGGCTCGTCTAGAAAAACCAAGGCAGGTTCGTTCAAGAGAGCCAGAGCAAGGGCGATCCGTTGTTTCTGGCCGCCGGAAAGCGATTTGTAGAATGCATCTTTTTTGTCCCAGAGCTGGAGGCGTTTCAGCAGGACGTCGCGATCGGTTTGGCGATCATAGAAAGCTGCAAAGAGATCAAGCGCTTCGAAGGTCTTTATCTTATCGGGGAGATTCGTCGCCTGGAGACAAACGCCGATGTTGCTCTTGATCTGGCGACTCTGGTTGGCGGGATCGAATCCCAAAACGGACACCTTACCCGCAGTTCGGGGACGCAAGCATTCAAGGATTTCTATAGTGGTGGTTTTGCCGGCGCCATTGGGACCGAGCAACCCAAACACTTCTCCGGAGGCGACGCTGAGATCGATTCCACGCACTGCTTCTACGAGGCCGTAAGTCTTCCGTAAGCCTTCTACCTCAATAGCGGGATGCGCAGTCATGTTCTAAGACAGTATGCATGAGTTGAGAGCTCAATAGACAAATCAATTGCTGAATTGCAGCTGTTTGGAGACTAGCTGGGGAAATTGAGCGATAAGGGAAGCAGTTCGCCGCGAACGAGGTCTTCGTAAGTTTCGCGGTGACGCAGCAGATAGACGTCCTTCCCGTCAACCAGCAACTCGCAGGGACGGGGACGGGAGTTGTAGTTGGAAGAGAGCGAGAAACCATACGCGCCGGC
>DATAYL010000321.1:0-15208 GCA_036272575.1 Bryobacteraceae bacterium
TTTTGCGTCGGTTCAGACGCCATATCGATGATCGGTGAGTGTGTGCCAGTACGTGGCAAAGCCGCGCAGCTCTTCAATCTCAGAGGCGTGGCGCAAAGGCCGAATGCCAGCTTTTCAGGCTGGCATTCTGAACTATTGAACTAAACCCGGATTTCCTGTAAGTCATTGAAAGGATTGGAGCGGGAGACGGGATTCGAACCCGTGGCGACCGGCTTGGGAAGCTGGATTTCGGATACGAGCTCGCGCCCGGTGCATTAGTGAGTGGGGACTCGGAAGTCCTCAGGCATAGCCTTCGTTTCCGTCGCCGCGGTCGTCACACTGGCCAAATCCGCCTTGATGAAATTGCCGAAGCGTTGCGAACCTTTCCATAAGCAATTCTGTTGCGAATTGCGTAACCAAGCTCCCAGGTACCCGATTGAGAAGGGCGTTTTTCCTACGACTCCTGCCATCACCTTAAGCCGATTTGCCGCCTTAAGGCGAGGTACTTCTGAATGACGTCTCGCCAGGTGGTTAACAACCATGCAAACACGTCTAAACCAGCGACTGAAAACTGCGAAGCGGTCCAAAATTGCCAAAATTGGGAGACAAATTGGGAGACGGCGTTAAAGCCGCAGCCGATGCGAAGAGGCAGCACTCCGGCCATAAGTTACTGAACTGGTTCGGGTTGTTTTGGTGCCCGGGGCGGGACTTGAACCCGCACTCGCCTTGCGGCGAAAAGGATTTTAAGTCCTTTGCGTCTGCCGATTTCGCCACCCGGGCCTTATGAACTACCAGAATCGAGGGACTCTCTCATAATAAGAAATCTCATCCATCGATTTAGTCTCCTGTGATCTCCCACCAATCAGCCCGGACGTACTCAGAAGTTACCTTAGGACCGAAACTTCTGGAAGCGCCGAACGCCGGGTGCAACCAACGCGGGGTTGCAAGTACGAGGAATCGTCGCGCTTCGCCGTATTGACCAAGCCGAAGGGTTCCGTAATTTCACACTGATAACGGCTCATCCGGAGTTTCTGGCCGCTTTCTAATACGACCAAGTGACAACCGTGAGACCAGGGCGGAGCGGCAGCTGCGATTCAGTGAATGGCGCGCATGTCGGTTAGCATCTTAGCATCTCCATTACATCAGATATCTTCGGAAATCTTTGTATTGGAGCCTATCCAAAATAGTTGGGTGGTTGCCTCGTAGAACAGGCCAGCGGAACCTTAAAATAAAAGGTCGCTCCGTGTTTAGGCTCCGAATCAACCCAAATCCTTCCTCCGTATCGCTCAACAATCCGCTTACATATCGCCAAGCCGATTCCTGTTCCCGAACACTCACCTCTATCTTCTAAACGGGTAAAAATCCCAAATATCTTTTGATGGAATTGGGAAGCGATACCCACGCCGTTGTCGGCCAGTGAGAAGAGGCAGTAGCCATCAGAGGCGGTTGCAGATATGTGAATGCAAGGGGGGACGTCACTTCGGTACTTGATTGCGTTAGCGATCAGATTTTGAAAGAGTTGCCGCAGGTGAACCTCACGAACGGCGAGCATTGGCAGCGGCCCGTGCGTGATTACGGCGCGATTGTCCAGGATCAGTTTCTGCAAATCAGCCGTGACTTTCGCCAGTGTGACAGTCGCGTCGGTAACTTCATTTCTCTCCTGAGCTTCGTTTGCGACCTTGGTGTATGCAAGCAGATCGCGAATCATTGAGATCATGCGCTGAGCGCCGTCAGTCAAGAAATCAAGGAATTGGTCCGCTGTGGCGTCCAACTTGCCTTGATACCGCACCTTCAGCCACTCGCTATAGTTGGCAACGTTTCGAAGTGGTTCCTGAAGATCGTGAGAGGCCGAGTATGCAAACTGGCGAAGGTCGGCATTCGATCGCGTTAGCTCCTCGACAGTTTGGGCCAGAACAGCTTCGGCTCGCTTGCGCTCAGCAATTTCCCTTTGTAAGTTTTGGTTTACTTGTTCCAGTTCAGTAGTACGATCCCGAACTCGGACATCGAGTTCATCATGGGCCTGTTTTAGTGCGATCTCCGCCTGCTTAAGATCCGTGATGTCAAATGCTGCACCGTGAAGGAACCACGGCCGACCGTCTTCGGTGAGGACCAATTTTACCTGACAATGGAACCACACGATGTGCCCGTCACGTGCGATTATTCGATAAACGGACCGCAACGATTTCCCGGAGAGGATCAATTGCGCTGCTTCGATACTCCAGCGAGTTCGATCGTCAGGGTGGATTTGGCTATACCACCGAACTGGATCGTTGAGCCATTCTTCCTGAGTAAAACCCAATATTGTCTCAATGTGAGGACTAACATAAGCTTCACTGAGCCCTCGATCAAGAAATGCCATGAAGATCACCGCCGGAATCTGCTCCAACAGCGTTCTATATCGGGCCGTTACGTCGGGCGGCACCGGCGTTTCTCTAGTTATCTCCTCTTTTTCAGATGAAAGATCCGCGGTAACAATAGTGGAAGAAAACGCGCCTGCGAGCTGAAGCAGTAGAGCTTCTGCGTTTTCCAGAGCTATGCCATCCGGAATGTCGAATTTGGGATCTTCACTCGCTGGCATCAACAATGTCCTGTTCTGAGACTAAGCGCGCTTGTTGGGCGTTGGGGCGGCCCGGCGCCACTCGGGCGCCTTATCCAGCGAGTTCTGAGTAAATTTGCGGAGCGCCTTGATGGCCCGACCATATGTGGCGACGGCGTGAGAAGAAAGCAAGGAACCCGGCGGCTGATTCATAAAGGGCATAAACTTGTCCGGAAAGCCAGGCATTGTGCAGCCAATGCAAATGCCGCCAACGTTGGGACAGCCCCCCACGCCATTCATCCAGCCTCGCTTTCCGACATTACAATTCACAACGGGACCCCAACAGCCTAGCTTCACGATGCATTGAGGCAAGCCGTACTCCTCAGCGAAGTCGCCCTGCTCATAATAGCCGCCTCTATCACAGCCTTCATGCACGGTCTGGCCGAACAGCCACTTTGGTCGCAAACAACCATCCAGAGGAATTGACGGTGCGCGGCCGGCTGCCTGATAGAGCAAGTACAGCAGGGTTTCTGTCATGTTGTCTGGCTGGGCCGGGCATCCCGGAATGCACACGACAGGAAGCTCGGCTGTTGAACGCCATTGCCAGCCGAGATAATCAGGCAATCCCATACAGTCGGTGGGATTGCCGGCCATGGCGTGGATTCCCCCATAGCTGGCGCAAGTGCCAATGGCGACCACAGCCCACGCGTTCGGGGCCAACCGGTCAATCCACTCGCAGGTAGTAATCGGCTGACCAGTTTTTTCATCCGTCCCAAACGAAGCCCAGTAACCCTCGCTCTTGTTCTTCTCGTTTGGGATCGAGCCTTCAACGATTAGGATGAAGGGCTCATCCATGCCCTCGGCAGCTCGCTTGAAAAACCGCACGAAATCCTCGCCGTTTTCATAGGCAAGTAGCGGGTGATGAAAGCTGATTTTGGGAAGACCCGGGAAGGTCCCAAGAAGAATATCTTCGATGCTTGGCTGAGTTGCCGCAGTAATTGAAACACTCTCACCATCGCAGCTCAGTCCGGCATTGATCCAGAGAATTTGCATGCTGCTGATATTTTCAGGCGCACTGATCATATGAGCAGAACAACCCTTTTGTTACTTCAGATTCTTGCGGGAGCTATTCGCGTTCGTACATATCACGCGGCCCTTGACGTAAGCGACAAACGGCGCCTTATGTCCTGTTTAAATTACCACAGAACAGAAATGGGTACTCGGCCGGCGGCGAGTGCGCCAAAATCGTTGCCTACTGCGCTCCCTTGAAGAACTGACCGATAATGCTTCTACCGCTGACCCAACCTTGATGGCTTGACGTCCACCATCGTTTCCAGTTGCAATCAACGAATCAACCGGGAAGCATGTCTGAATCGTATAGGAGAACGGCAATCTTAGGGGCCAAGCTATCGTCCGTTTCCTGTCCAAGACACTTCTCTAAGCATATTATTGTGAATGACATTCGCGTGCAGACACTTGGTGCCAATTTATGTCGTGTAGAGTCAGTCGAAGCGCTTCTGCCAAGCTAAAGAGTTGCAGCCTGTATGTCTGTGATTAGTCCAAAGATAATCCAGAACGAAGACCCACAGCTCATTTCGGCCGGCCCAGTATGGGAGGATGCGGACAAACGTGCTTACGGTGGTGGCCAAAGAAGGCCATTTGTGCTTGTGATTGAGGACAACCCTGGAGATGCGCTCCTCGTTCAAGAAGCACTTCGAGAACATCGGATTAATTGCGATCTCACGATTGTGGCTGATGGTGAAGAGGCAATACTTTTATTCGAGAGTATCGACAGTGACCCAAACAGCCCTTCGCCTAGTCTGGTATTACTTGATTTAAATCTGCCAAAACGCTCCGGACACGAGATCCTGGATCGAATTCGACAAAGCACTCGCTGTTCCGCCACGCCAGTCATGATCGTGACCTCGTCGCAAGCTGAGGCTGATTTAGCGCAAATGACTCGGCTCGGAGTTGCCGGATATTTCCATAAACCAGCCAGTTTTGAGGCATTTATGAAGCTAGGAGCGCTCGTAAAAAATCTGCTATAGAATTTGTACCTATCTCTAATCTGCCCTGTATCCGTTTGCCCGATTAGGAGAGCCCGATCGCCACGTTCCTCAATGAACAGTGTGCCGTGTGAAAACTCAGAGATGTCGCGTTAATGGATATTCAGAGGTCTCCGATCGATTGGCTGTCGGCCGCCAGGGCCATTCGGGCGATTGAGGTACAACGTGCCGGGGAACTCGCTATTTGAATTTGGACATCAAGGGGATAAACAGAGATTCGCATGTCCGCTTGCTCCGGTTCGTTCCAGGAACTACCATTTGCTGGCGCCTTACGATTTGTTGGCCACTACGCGGATTTGGATGCTGTTCTCGTACGGAAACAGGGAACCACGCTACCGACGTAATCTTACTGACCCGTTGAACTCAATTTTTCTCCTTGCTCGAAGCTATACAACGCTCCGCCGAACCGGCGTCCCCGCTACCCAGATTAAGACGACCCTCTGGCCGCCGTCAGGCAGATCCTGTCGCAGCGAAACATGCTGCCGGATCCAGGCGCCTGGAAAGCCCGCCGGTTTCTCTGATAAATCACTTAGATGATCCGCCATCATCCGCATAGGTTCTCGACCGAGACTTCCTACGGTTATCCTCAGCTTCTGCGTCCCAAACATTTCCGCTAAGATCTGTTCTGTTGATCTTAACCTTTAAAGCGATGTCTGGACATCAAAAATCGCAACCCACAGATAGAAAGTCGTCCCCCGTCAGGCCTGGTGAATCCGGCGATAATCAACCGGGGCCTATATACTGACCGTGTCCAATGCTTGCTTAAGCAATAGCGGCTGTGCGCTGAAGCGTAGGACTCTGAAACACCACCTCGGCCAACAGCTCATACGACCGTAAGCGGTCTGATTGCTCGTAGGTGTCAGTCACTGCAAAAATTTCCTGGACGCCTGTCAACTCGACAAGCTCCGCTAGTTTTCTCTGGACGGTCTCGGGACTGCCTACAATAGCTTGCCGTAAACGCCCATCCACGGCTTGCTTCTCCGACGCGGTCCAAAGCCCGTTCATGGAATCTACAGGGGGCCTCAATTCAACAGACTGGTTGCGGATTAGAGCGAGAAAGCGCTGCTGCGGTGTGGTCAGCAAACGTTGAGCTTCGGCGTCGCTAGGCGCCACAATGATGGGAAGACCCACCATCGCGTAAGGCTGGTGTACAAATTCGCTGGGGTTGAACGTTTGCCGGTAAAGGTCCAAGGCAGCCACCAGGTAATCCGGCGCAAAATGGGCAGCAAACGCGAACGGCAGACCGAGATGCCCGGCAAGTTGCGCGCTGAAGTCAGATGAGCCAAGTAGGGTAATCGGCACGTTGGTATTTTGGCCGGGAACAGCGTACACTCGTTGCCCCGGTATGGGAGAACCTAGATACGTGCAGAGTTCGTGCAGCAACTCGGGAAAATCGTCTCCGGTGCTGCGCAGGTCGCGACGGAGTGCGCGCATGGTTGCCGCGTCGGAACCTGGCGCTCGACCGAGACCCAGATCGATACGGCCGGGAAACAGCGAGTCAAGAGTCCCAAATTGTTCGGCAACAATTAACGGCGCGTGATTCGGCAGCATGACACCGCCAGAGCCGACGCGGATTGTTTTCGTTGCGTTCGCAACATGACCGATGAGGAGCGGAGTTGCTGAACAGGCGAGTCCCATGATGGAGTGGTGCTCGGCCAGCCAATAGCGCTTATAGCCGAGCTTCTCTACACGTTGTGCTGTTTGAACGCTGCGGGTAATTGCCGACCCCGGCGCTTCTCCCGGCCGCATTGCGACTAAATCCAAAACAGAAAGAGCTACTAAACTCACGAGTATTCGATGATTCGTGAGGCCCAAAGGAGGCGGTCGCGTTATCGTACGCAGCCGTGCCGCAGCTCATTCCATACGCAGCGCAGCAAATATGTCCGATTCTAGCCGGAACCACGCTGGCAAATAATTCGCGAGTGACGCCACCGTCGCGAGCTGCAAATCTTGGTCAATCTCCGATTGAGACGCGATTGCCAAGCACGGCATGATCTAATTACCAATTGAGACGAACTTTATGTGGTGTCGTTGAGTTCGATTCGGATTTCTAAATGATACGTATTCAATTTTCGAGATCACTTGCGTTAGTAGCGTTAATCACTTTGGCCGCCCAACAGATGGCTGCGGCGGCGGTGCAAACAGCCACGCCACCCACGGCGAAGCCGGAAGACACCGAAGTGTGGGAGCCGGTACCCAAGGTCGTCACCCCCGGCGCCACTTGCACGGCGCCTCCCTCTGACGCTATCGTGCTGTTCGACGGCAAGAACCTTGATCAGTGGGTGTCGAACCGCGACAAGTCTCCGGCAAAATGGATCGTCAGCGGCGGCATCCTCACCGTGGACAAAGCGCAAGGCAATATCGAAACCAAACAGACCTTCAAAAACTACCAACTCCACGTTGAGTGGAAGATCCCCTCCAACATCGCCGGCTCCGGTCAGGCGCGCGGCAACAGCGGCATTTTCTTGGCCTCAACTGGACCCGGCGACGATGGCTATGAACTCCAGGTGCTCGATTCCTACAACAATAAGACCTATGTAAACGGTATGGCCGGCAGCATGTATAAGCAAGCGATTCCGCTCGCCAACCCGGCTCGCAAACCCGGCGAGTGGCAGACCTACGACATCGTCTGGACGGGGCCCACCTTCAACGCTGAAGGCTCCCTCAAAACCCCGGCTTATGTCACCGTCTTCTTCAACGGCGTGCTCGTCGAGAACCACTTCGAATTGAAGGGCGAAACGCGGTACATCGGGCAGCCATTCTATAAAATGTACACGAGCGCTCCTATCAAGCTTCAGGCGCACGGAGACCATAGCGAGCCAATCAGCTTCCGCAATATCTGGATTAGAAATCTCAATTAAACCAGCGAAGCAGGAATATTTCACCAGACATCCGCCACACCTCTCCTGCCCCAGAGCTGGCCGAAAAAGCCGTGCTACGCCGATATCTCCGTATATATGAGCACCTCGATCGCGGCAATAATCGAATCCCCACAAGAGCGATTGGTACGCAGCCAACCGATGCCTAGTCAGCCGCCCGAAAAAGTTCTACTAAGTCTCGGTGAGACATTGCAGAGTGCGCTGCTCGTTCATCACTTAGGAGGCGAAGACCCAGATCGTTACCTTCGATTTGAGGTTTAGTTGTGATTCCAGTCAAGGGCCAACTGCACCATGGACCGCATTGCTACACCGGTAGGACCCTTGGAAAGCCATCCTTTTGCATCGTCCAGCCAGGCTGTCGATGCAATGTCAAGATGGATCCAAGGCGTGGGATCGGCGAATTCGCGTATGAACCAAGCTGCTGTGATCGAACCTCCATAACGGCCGCCAATATTCGGCAGGTCGGCGAATGCAGACTTCAGATATTCTTTGTATTCTTCGTCCATCGGGAGTTGCCAAGCTTTCTCACCGGCTAACTTTGAAGCATCCATGAAACGCGCTAAAAATTCAGAGTTGTTGGTGAACGCGCCCATGTTGTGATGTCCGAGTGCTACCCCAATCGCACCCGTCAGCGTCGCTGCATCTACGATATGGGTCGCTCCGTTGCGATTGGCGTGGGTTATGGCATCCGCCAGAATCAGACGGCCTTCCGCGTCCGTATTCAACACCTCGATCGTCTTACCCGATAGCGCGGTAACGATATCCCCAGGGCGCTGCGCATTACCGCTCACCATGTTCTCGACCAGCGGAACGTAAGCCGTCACCGGTATGGTCGGCTTTAATTGCGCCAGCGCTTGCATAGCTCCAAGCACGCCCGCCGCTCCCGCCATGTCGTACTTCATCTTTTCCATGCCGTCGCTGGGCTTGATCGAAATGCCGCCCGTATCGAACGTGACACCCTTGCCGACCAACGCCAGATGATCCTTGCCTTCCGTGTGCGGCGGACGGTACTTGAGAATCGCGAGAAAAGGTGGATTATCACTCCCCTGAGCCACGCCGAGCAGCGCTCCCATGCCGAGATCTTGCATCGCCTCTCGATCGAGCGCCTGGTAGTCCAACCCGAACTGGGTGGCCATATCGCGTGCGGCGCCGGTCAGCATTTCCGGACTAAGGCGATTAGCCGGCTCGTTCACCAGATCGCGCGCGAAGTTCTGGGCTTCAGCGATGATGCGTGCCTGCTCCGCCGCCGTGGCGAGCTCGCTTTTTGCGCCATTCGGAATCACCACTGTAAAGCTGTCCACCCGCCTTTGATTTTTCTTGGGGTCCGATTTGTATTTATCGGCTTCCCAACCGCCGAGCACCGCGCCTTCTACGGCTGCTACGACCTCGTTCGGCCCGGCAGAGCTCTCCAGCTCGAGAGCGATGCTGCGCACCCCCTTCACCTTCAGGCTCCGCACCAATACGCCCGCAATCCGCCGAATTTCTACGGTCGATAAATTGGCTTTTTTGCCGCCGCCAACCAGCACGAGCTTACTCGCCGCCGTCCCTTGCGGCCGATGAAGTATGGCCAATTCATAGAGCTTCCCGGTGAATTCGCCGGTGGTGCGCAAGTCACTTAGCCAGCCTCCCTGCCCGGCAATCGCGGGGTCTTCGAGACCGCCGTCCGGCAGTTTGGCACGCGAGTCGATCGGCTGAACCGCCTCCGACTCTTTCGCCTCGTGACCAATCACGGCTAGAGCATCAACGGCCAGGTGCTCGCCCTGGGAAACCTCAATGGAAATTTGCATAGTGTGAATTAAATGAAAGACTCTATTGTCGGGATCGGCGCGCCATTTCTGCTTTCGCTTCCGCCTGCATCTCCTTGGCCCGGATCGACTCTCGTTTATCGTGGAACTTCTTTCCTTTGCCTACGGCGATCTCAATCTTGATCCGGCCAGCCTTCAGATAAAGTTTGGTCGGTACTATGGTTAAACCCTTCTCCCGGGTTTCAGCGCGCAGTTTTTCGATCTCAGAGCGATGCAGCAGCAGCTTGCGCTTGCGGGCCGGCACATGGTTCATCAAATTGCCATGCGAGTACTCGCTGATGTGAGCGTTCATCAGCCACGCTTCGTCCTCGTTGACTTCCGCATAGCTCTCTTTCAACTGGATCTTACCCGTCTTAGCAGCTTTGACCTCGGTACCAGTCAGTACCAACCCGGCCTCGTACCGGTCGAACAAATGATAATTATGCCCGGCTGAGCGGTTATCGCTTAAAATTTTGACTTCGGTTTCCTGAGACAATGTTGGAGTCGTCTTCCATAACTAGTTTCCCGCAATGCTGGTATTACCCGCTTGCACGCCTGAGTAGCTCCTCTCGTCTTCCATTCGAAAACGAGAGGAACAATACTTTGGGAGCTACAGATGCAGCTGCCTGCATTTCTGTGCTCGAACCGGGGCGACAGAGGTGAGAGCCTGCTGAGGGAGGCACGCGCCTGCGTTTGTGCAATTTTTTGGAAATGTGTGGTTCATAGAGGCTGGATTCTTACAAGGTGAAGCAATATAAGAAGTTAGGGTCAATTGTCGCGGTTGCGGGACTGGCGGCATTGGTCGTCGGCCAACTGAACGCGCACACCAAGAAGGGCGACAAGCTTTTCAAGCAGGCTCAACAGGCAGAAGCCGAAAAAAAATGGGATGTCGCCATGGATTTGTACGACCAAGCCCTGGCTACGGATCCAAAGGACGCTACATACCTGCTTTGGGATCAGCGGATCCACGCGAAAGCCTCGCAAGCCGAGATTGCGGAAGGAAAAGACTTCCAAAAAGAGCAGAAGCTGGATTTAGCCCTCAAATTGTTTCAAAAAGCCTATCTGGCGGATCCAAGCTCCCAAATTGCCCTGCAGGAAATCCGTTCGACCACCACCATGTTGAGAGATCGGGCGAGAAATCCCGCCGGAACGCCGATCTATACCCCCGCCGAGCGGGCTCGCATGGAAGTGGAGCGGAGGGTGAACGCACTCGAAGGTCCGCCCGTTCTACGGCCGATCAATGCCGAAATCAGCAGTTTGAAGGTGAATAATCAACCGGCACGCGTGTTGTATGAGAGCGTCTGCAAACTGGCCGGCATCAATATGCTGGCGGATCCCGCCGGCCTGGAGCCTCCGGGTAACCAGACCAAGAACTTCAATCTCGATCTCAATAACTCCACTCTGGAAGAGGCTCTCAACTACATTGCCTTGACGACCCATACGTTTTGGAAGCCGATCAGCCACAACGCTATCTTTGTGACCCAGGAAGGCGAACAAAAACGGCAGGAGTATCAGGATGAGATCGTCAAGGTCTTCTACATTCAAAATGCGAGCACCCCCAACGAGTTCAGCGAAATCTTTAACGCCGTGCGCGTGGGCGCAAAGCTAAGTTCAAGCATTTTTCAAGTGCAGAGCCAAAATGCCATTGTCGCCCGTGGTTCGCCGGACACCATTTCGCTTGTTGAAAAGCTGGTGCATGACCTCGATCGCCCCAAAGCCGAAGTCAACTTGGACATCATCATCATGCAGGTGAACAAAACTAAGAGCTCAACCATTGGCGCTGCACTCTTAGGACAAGGCGGCTTAAGTGTCCCGCTAAACTTTACGCCGCGCAATCCGAGTACGGTAACCACCACGACCGGTACCACGACCACCGGCACAACCACAACAGGCACGACCACGACCGGTACGACCACCACCGGCACGACGGGCACCACCGGCACGACGGGCACCACCGGCACCGCGTCTCAATTCACGATTGCGCAGGCCGGTCATCTGTCGAGCGCCGATTTTTCCACGTCACTGCCCAGCACCGTTGTTCAGGCGCTGTTAAACGACTCTACTACCAAGATTTTGCAGCGCCCCGAACTGCGCGCGACGGACGGCGGCAAGGCGTCTTTGAAGATTGGCCAGAAAATCCCCTACGTGTCCGGTTCGCTCAATTCGGCGGTCGCCACGCCGGGATCGATTCCGTACGCGACCACCCAGTTCACGACCGTGGACGTTGGAACTTTGATCGATCTGGAGCCACATGTAAACGGCACTGAAGATATCAGTATGAAAATTCACGTCGAGCTTTCTAGTGTCCTGCAGCAGATTCCGATTGCCGGGATAAATGAGCCGGAAATCGGCCAGCAAATCGACGAAGCCAACATCCGGATGCGCGACGGCGAGGTCAGCATTCTGGGCGGCTTATCAGACCAGGAGAGCGCTAACGCGTTTTCTGGTCTTCCTGGTTTCACCAATATTCCACTATTGAGTTATGTCTTCGGTTCAAAGACGCGTTCCGACACCGATAACCAACTTCTGATCGCGATCATTCCCCACATTATCCGGTCGCCGGATTATAGCGATGTAGCGAACCAGGGCATATTTGCGGGGACAGAGCGCGTACCCAGGGTACAGCGTGCCCCATCGTCGGCGCAGGTCACGCTACCCGCTCCCGATGGCCCGGCAATTCTACGGCCTCCGGCTCCGTCTAATTCGCAGAACTCTCCCGCTGTTTTATTGCCGACTGGCAGCCCTTTGGCTAATCCGCCTTCAGCGCCGCCCAACGTGCCCGCCAATATACCCCCAGCCAACGTGCCGTTGGTTCCAGCCGCGCCTCGGCCCGCGCAGACGACTGCGCCGCCCAATCAACCGCATAATTAAAAGAGCAGTCTTCCATCATGTTCGTAAGCAGTTCAGCACAAGCAATCGAACGCCGCCGCGCCACCCAATCAGGTCTCACGTTGGTGGAGCTGATCGTTGCGTTCAGTATTCTAATGATCCTGTCGACCATGGCCCTGCCCATGGCCCGCTATCAGATTCGGCGGCAGCGCGAAAAGCAGTTATTGGATGATCTGACCGAGATGCGACACGCTATCGACAAGTACAAAGACATGTGCGATGCCCAAAAAATTCAACCCAGCGGTCCTGATGCGCAATGTTATCCACCGTCTCTCGAAGTACTGGTAGACGGCGTGAAACTCAGTAATACGGCTAGCGGCAATTCCACTCAATCCGGGAAAGTGCGCTTCCTCAGGCGAATTCTCAAGGACCCGATGACAGGCGATACCGACTGGGGTAAACGCAGCATGCAGGATGAGCCCACTTCCGATTCCTGGGGCGGCCAGAATGTCTTTAACGTCTATTCGAAAACCAATGACAAGGCCAGTGACGGCACACCTTACTCCGAGTGGTAAGAGGTCGGCGCTGAGACGGCTTCAGCGCGGATTCACCTTAATCGAGTTGATGGTCGTCATGGCCATCATCTCGATCCTGCTCGCCATCGCTCTGCCGATTTACCAGAAATCGATCATTCGCGCGAAAGAGAGTGTTTTGACGAATAATTTATTCACCCTGCGCGAAATGATCGATGAATACACGATCGACAAGCAGAAAGCGCCGGAAACGCTGCAGGATCTGGTAAGCGAAGGCTACTTGCGCCAGGTCCCGCAAGACCCCATGACCGGCTCCAACGATACCTGGAGAACCATTATGGAGGACACGCCTGTCGCGGGCGGCACCAACCCGCCCGGTATTTTCGACGTACGCAGCGGTTCCGACAAAACGGCCCTGAACGGTACCGCCTATTCGGACTGGTGACCGCTTGCCCCAGCGAATCGCTTGCTAAACTGAAGTTCGGCAAGCGTCATCCTGCCCATTCCCCGATCGTCTAACGGTAGGACAGCGGCCTTTGGAGCCGTTAATCGTGGTTCGAATCCATGTCGGGGAGCCAGTCATTTAGAATCAGTTACTTATGCTATGGAAATCTTAACCGTACAGAAATCGTACCGAAATTGTGTACGATGAAGTGCGGTGCTTCAAGATCTTCAGCTCTATAAAAGGCACTATTGCGGCAGCACCGATAAGCATTCTTTCACGTGCTCCTGCCCGATTTGGATAACTGGACGCCTCCCAGACGGTCAACTCGTCCCGCGACAGAGCACCGGCCAATACGATCTGGCGAGCGCTGAAGCTGTTCGGTCGGACCTCATCCGTCGCCACACGACGCCTGAAGATCCGTTGAAAGGCATCACGATACAAGCGGCCCTCGACGAATACCTCGCCTCCGTTGAGAATGAAATCGCTCCTGCCGTCGCAGATCAATACAGATTGGTCATCGGCAAACTGATCGAGTTCTGCCTGAGGCGTAGCGTACCAGTTCACTATATGTCTCAGCTGACTGTAGACATTCTTGATTCCTTCGCGACGAAAACATACAAGAACAAAGCAAGCACAACCCAGGCGGTCGGGATGGCAAAGGTCAAGGCGCTGCTGAATGATGCCTTTCGGCGTGGTTGGATAAAAGAACCGCTGGCGAAACGCATAAAGAAGTACAGCGGTCAATATCAACAGGCCCAACCGTTCACGGAAGAGAAGGTACTGCTCGTCCTTACCGGGTGCAATGCCATGCAGCGCGGCAATAATGGCATTGGATACGGTCACAAGCCAGAGACATTTCGGCTATTGCTGGAGCTGCAGCTTGAGACCGGTATGCGCTGCGGCGACGCTACTCAGTACGATCCGAAGTACGGCTTTCTATTCCGCGCCGAATCTGGGTTGTGGGTTTATCGATTTCTTCCGCAGAAACGATTGCGCAAAGCCAAAACCGCCAAGCTGCACGACGTTTATCTCACTGATCGGCTAAAGGAAGCGATAGACACTTGCGACTGGATGTCGAAGGAGCGCCCGTTCGCTTGGGGCTCTTTTAAGCGCTCTTCGTATTTGGCGAACGAGGTCTATTACAGAATGCAGGCAATAGGCGATCGTGTCGGCGTGGAAGACTGTCGGCCGCACCGACTACGTGATACCTTCGCGGTTCGAATGCTTGCGAAGGGCCTGAGTCTGGACGATCTTAAAGTCCTTCTTGGGCATTCTTCCGTAAAGATCACGGAGCAGTACTACGCCGCCTGGACTCCTGCCAGAGGCACACTGTTGGAGAGTAAAGTCACTAAGGCTCTGCTCTAGCAGGCTCACGGGTATCAGCAACATTCGCTTTTTGCTCGTTCCAAGATCGCGTACGCCCGGCAACCCTGCGAATCGCCTTTTCACAGTTTGCCGCGACACGCCAAGCCGCTTGGCAACTTCGTCGACTCTGAGATGCTGCTCAATCATTACGCCCGCTGCTTCGCTATACGCGGTCCGATATCGCTACTGCAACACTGCCTTTCTTTTTAACGCGCCTTCAAATTAAAAGCAAGCATGTAAAGCTTAGTTTTCGGATAACCTGCTTGCTTCTTATTATGAAGCGAGAATGCAGAATGCGGGCTTGGTATAAACCTTCCATCGCTATAGAGGTTTGCAACCAGCCATGAGAATGCCGTAGTTGGCGTCTTGGCACGGGAGTTCCTTCCTAAGTCATAGCTGATAAAGGACGCTAACGTCAGTTGCCGTGAGAACGTGGGCAGCTGCCGTTTTAGTCAGCATCGTTCACGACCGAGATTTCCAATCGATCATTCACCGCATCCTGCAGCTTCTGTTTACTTCCGATGTACCGCTCCGTTGTCTGAACAGATGCATGCCCAAGCAGGAATCGAATCTGTTCGAGTTCGCCGCTGGAGTCATGGCAGAGTCGGGCACAGGTGCGACGAAGAATCGTTGGGCGCCAGATTTGAAATACCTGCTTGCAGGGCGCAGCGTTTGACTGCATACCAGACTACGTTTGCAGTCACACTAGCCTCCTGTCGCTTACCCAGTTTCGAAACTCTTCTGAATGCTCGCCCTTCGCTCACGCCCGAATGCCGGAGCCATGCGTCAACC
>DATAYL010000322.1:0-11734 GCA_036272575.1 Bryobacteraceae bacterium
GGTGCTCTCTGACGACATTCTGAGCATTGACCCGGTGAAGATCGCAGATACCAAAGTGTACGCGACCATTTTCAACGGAAAGGTGATTGGAAAGGTGGCGAAAAACCCCGCAGACGCACTCCTGAGTCGTTAAGCAGCGTATGGATGCGGGGGGAGATCAGCGCTTCCAGTTCGCGCACCCGGGATTCCTTGAGTCGCGTGGGTGCAGCGGCGAGTTCGGCGGTGAGCAGGCCCGGGTGACACATGAATTCCGAGAGGCCATCGGGAAGATTGGCAAGCGCCTGGCCGAAAGTTTGTTCAGTGAGCGACCCGGTGAGACGGAAGCCGATCAGGTGTTGGGTGAAGGATACCGGATAGGGGCGGGCGAGGCGCTTGAAGAAGGGAGCAGCCACTAGCGGCAACCGAAGGTAGGGGATGCCGAATTCGCCCGCGAGACGTGCGGCTGTGCGAAAGACTTGCGGAATCAGGTGGGTATGTTTATGCGTGTCAAGGTGAGTGGGATGGATGCCTGCGGCAATCACTTTCTGGATTTGCGCGCGCATCTCGGCTTCGAGGTCCAAGCTCAAGAGAGCGAGCGGCAATTTGGCGGGAGAGTTGGGCAGCGGTTTTCCGGTAAGCAGTGAAGTGCCTTGTACGAGGACGAGGTGAACACCGACATCGAGCCGGGGTGTCGCATGGGCCAGAGCAACCGCGTGATCGAAGGCGGCTCCGTTCGCCATTAGCGTGGTGGACGTAAGGACGCCTTCGCGATGGGCGCGTACGATTCCGTCGTTTACGTCGCGTGTAAAGCCGAAGTCATCGGCGTTGATGATCAGTTCTCTCAAAAGATGTGAAGTCTGATGGTCAGGAACTTCTTGGGGTTTGACCGGAAGTCTTTCAACGTGGAGTGAAGTTCGCGCAGGGTGTTATTGGTCTCGTCGTAAAGCTGCGGATTGACCAGAAGCTGGCCGAGGGTGCCTTGACCGGCGTTCAATTTATCGATCGTCAAATTGATTTTATCCAGCGAGGTGGTGACCTGGCGGGCGATTTTGTCGCTCTTAAGCAATTGCCCGGCGGTGCCTTTCCCGGCATTGAGATCGTTTAACAAGAGATTCAGCTGAGCCACGGCGTGATTCAGGTCGTTAGCCGTTTTGGGATCCTTGAGCAGCATGCCGACGGTCCCTTGCCCCTGTTGAATTCCAGCGCTGACTTGATCGATGCGCGCGACAATCCCCTGTATCTGTTCGTAAAGCGCATTGTCGTTGATCAGGTGGCCAACGGTACCGGTCTTCGAGTTCAACGTGGTGACGAGCAACTGAACCTGGCTGACGGTAGCTTGCAGACTGTTGTAAAGGGTCGGATCGACAAGGATCTTGCCGATGGTGCCTTTGCCGTTCTCCACATCGCCGACGATGGTCTGGACTTTCCCGAGAATTGCCTGGAGAGAATCGATCACACCGAAGCCCTGCGCGACGAGCGCATCGAACTGCTTGGTGTCAGCGGCCTTGAGAGTGGCGTCGGGTTCGATGGTGGCGGATTGGAGGCCTTTGTTGACCTCGAGGAACTTCGTGCTGCCGAGAAGATTATCGGAGGAGATGGAGGCGACTGAATCGACTGGAATTTGTTTCAGCATGTCCTCGTCGACGTGCAGGTCGATTTTGATGACACGGGCGGGATTCCGATCTCCGGAGAGCGCGACATTATCCACTTTGCCGGCCTGAATGCCGTTGATACGAACAGGCGCGCCTTTGGTGAGACCGGCGGCGTCAGACGTATAGACGTGGAGGGGAATTTCTCTTACGAACCAGTGCATGTTGCCGGTGAGGAGGAAGACCAGCAAGGCGATGCAGGTGAGCGCTACGAGGCCCAGGATACCGACTTTTAATTGGGCAATGCTGACTTTTTCTTTGCTGGGCATAGTTAACCTTCGTGCCTGATGAATTTCTGGACATAATCGTCGCTGGAAGCTTCCATCTGCTGACGAGTTCCCTCAAAAGCAATAGCGCCATCTTTCATAACGATGAACCTGGTGCGGTTACACTTGGGATCTTCGCTGGTGACCGGAACGAGTTCCTGCTGCGCGTCATCCCATCGGTAACCGGCCATAATTTCGCCGTCCTGATAGCGATTGGTGACGATGAGAGACGCGCTGTTACGAACATCGCGCTCCTTAGCCACAAGCGACATGATGGTGTTCGCGGTGATGGGATCGAGACCCGCAGTGGGTGAATCATAGAGGAGCAGCGGAGGCGCGGTCACGATAGCGCGCGCGATGCCGACGCGGCGGCGCATGCCACCCGAGATCGAACTGGGAAAGTTGTCGAATGTGTGTTCGAGCTCAACGAAGCGCAGCGCCTCGCGCACGCGCTGTTCCGGCGTACCCGCTGTTTTGTCTTCATCAGCCTGTTGAAAAGCGGCTTGCTGGTTCAGAATCGGATACTCGACATTCTCTCCGACAGTCAGCGAATCGAACAGGCCACCTTCCTGAAACAGGAAGCCAGTGCGGCCGCGGAGACCGAAGAGACGCGTTTCGTTGAGCCCGGTGACTTCGTAACCGAAGAGATAAATCTGGCCGCGGTCAACCGGAATGAGTCCAATGACGGCTTTGAGGAGCGTAGTTTTCCCGCTGCCGGCTTGACCGAAGATGATTCTGGTTTCGCCGGGGTGGAGCTTTAAGGAAATGTCGTGGAGAGCCCAAGCCTGGTCGTATTTGAGACTGACGTTCGCGAATTCGAGGATGGTTTCGACCGGCATAAGAGTTTACAAACCGACGAAGATCTTGTCGATCAGAAAGGTGACGGCGATGATCCAGATTGAAGCAGAGACCACGGCTTGGGTGGTGGCGCGTCCGACGCCCTGGGTGCCGCCGCTGGTGGCAAGCCCGTAGAAACAGCCGATAAGGGTGATCAGAATGCCGAACAAGAACGGCTTGATCAAACCTTGCGCCAAATCGTTCAGGACTAACGCTTGCCAGGAGGTGGCCCAATATTGGCTGGCAGTGATGATGTGGAGCAAGGGCGTTGCGACCACGTATGCGCCAAAGAGACCGACGGCATCCGCAACTACGGTAAGACAAGGCAGCATGACAGCGCCGGCGATAAGACGCGGGGTAACCAGCTTTTGCACGGGATCGGTACCGAGAGCACGCATGGCATCGATCTGCTCGGTGACTTGCATGGAGCCGAGTTCGCTGGCGATACCGGAGGAATTACGGCCAGCTACGAGCAACGCGGTGAGGACGGGACCGAGCTCGCGGACGAGCGTGAGCGAAACAACGGTTCCAACCTGGCTGCTAGCGCCATAGGTGTTGAGAGCGCGGGCCATTTGCAACGCGAGAATGCCGCCGGTGAAAAATCCAGTAAGTAAAACGACGGGCAGGCTGCCAACGCCGATGATGTCCATTTGCAGGGAGACGTCGTCGTAGTAGTGGGGTCGGCGAACGATGTTGAGGAACGCGCGAAAGGAAAGTAAGAGGAAATCCTGGAAGGACCCAATCCAGGTCTTCAGGAAGTCGACCAATCAGGAACTCCCGCTGGTGGCCTCACACTCATGGCTCGATGCTAGCATAGGCAGCCGCGTTTAGAGGCTGTTTTTGCCAAACGAACTGGGGAGGAAACGGGCTGCCGATCCACACCAATGAAGACCAATTGGAAAAGAGCCGCTTTGTCAGGTGCGCGGGGCGGTTCAGATTTGCAAAATTTATTTTTGCTTGTGCTGGCAATGCGTTACAGCTGTTGGCGAAGGCTGCGACGACGGGCACGTGGGAACAATTGCGCAGGAATGGCGGAAGAAAAGAAGCGCGGGGGCGGGCCGAAGACATCGGACGGGAAAGCTCGGTCGAGCCAGAACAGCCTGAAGCATGGGGGGCGGGCGCAGACTCTGATTTTGCCGGATGAGTCGCAGGATGACTACGACCGGATCGAGGCGGGCTGGCGCGCAGAGTTCGAGCCGGACGGATATCAGGAAGAGCGGCTGCTCGAGATATTGGTGCGCAGCGACTGGTTTTTTCAGCGGACGGAACGACGCTGGATGGAAGCGGAGGCAGACGGCGCGGACCAGCATCAACTGGATCTGCTCCAGCGCTATAAGACTACGACAGAGCGTTCGTTCTGGCGGGCTTGGCAGGCGCTGCGGGGTTTGAGGAAGGACCTGATGAGACTGGATGAGCGGAATCGAAAACTGGATTCCGAGAACAAGGATTTGCGGGCCGAGTGCCAGCGGCTGCGGGCACAGGAGAAGGCGCGGGTGAGTGAGCGGGCGCCGCAAGCCAATGCGCGGGGCGCTCGGGCGAACAAGAAGAGCGAGAAGTTGAATGTGCTCGAGCAATGGGTGGAAGTCTCGACGGCGGCGACCGGGGAGACAGTGACGAAGCTGTCTCCTACGAACGAGAAACTGCAGAAGATCGTGGCGAAGCGGGAGCGGATTCCGGACCTGGTGTACCGGCGGCTATTTTTTGTGGGCGCGGTGCCGCCGGAATATGCGTGGACGACAAGCGATGCGAGAACCGCCGGCGCGGGCGGGCTGGGGACGCAGCGCATGGTATGGGAGCGCTGGCTTGAGCAGATTGCCAAGGAGAGTGTTTCGGCGGGCGGGCATTTGCTGCCGTGCGGTGGGAATTTGCCGCGGCCGAAAGAGCGCGGCGGTTGTGAGTGCCCGGTGTGTACGGAGAATCAGCATTTGTTGAAAGCGGCGGGATTCAAGTAGGGCAGCGCCCATAAACGTTACTTAAGGTTCGATCTCGCATCACGACAGCGATTTCAGCGGCGGATGCGAACCATCTTTCGGAGCATCGGGCCAATTCATCAAGTCTACGGTTTGGGCAAAAAAACCGGCCAATCCTTATTGAGGCTCCTCTGTTGGGCGAAGCGGGTCGCGTGCGATAACAGGCCCTCATTTCTCCTTTTCGTTCGAGCTGTTATAAATAGAGAGACGTCCGCAGCCCCGTCTGGGCGCGTTCCCGCAATTGATGGTCAGTTCTCACAGAAATCTCTTGCAGTCGCCGCTTCTACTCTGCAGAATGATGGTGTGAAGTCTTGAGTAACTCATTGCTCCACCACGCTGGATCGGGCAGAGATTGGCCGGATAAGCGCGTTTTTCGTCCAAGTGGCGGAATGGCCTTGCAGAAACGATCTTCTTGCAAAATCTGTTGGCGGCGTCGCGATCCATCGGCCTACTCGGTGCGTCTTGAAGCCGGGCCCAGCGAGACTGCCAGAACCTAAGGGTTCGGCGGACGAACACAATCAGCAACAGCCTCCGGCTTCGAGAAGAAGCCTAAGCGATTCATCTTCGATGCCCTTCGCACTCGATATATTCGAGGAGCTAGTCCGCTCATCTTATTGCCGGGCGTGCTCAGAACTCCTGAATATTGAATCTACTAACCGACTTCCGGCGCCAACAAGCTTTGCAAGCACAAGGAGTTGCTCCCGGCAAGACAAATTCAACACCTTTTCGGGATATTTCAAGGTGTGGTCGACCTCGCCCCAAATCTCCTCAAACAACGTTCGCACCTGTATCTCGCAGCAAATTGGCGAATCGGACCTGGGTCTTACGACATAGTGAACACTTGTGTAGAAGCTTTCTTTTAACTGAACGGATACCCCGAGCTTCTCAAAGAATTGCCTCGACTCCGGATCCCAAGTATAAGCCTTGGGTGGTTCATGTAGATGCCAATCCTTGAGTTCCGTCACTTTCCTGAGGACTTCGGCATGAATTGTTTCGAACTGATCCTGGTACAGGTGAAGGACTCGGACGCCGGCTAAGTCTGTGATCTTCTCGAAGAGATTGTCACCCGTGATTGGCGCCGAATCATCCCATTTACGACCCAACTTGTCGCGAAGATGATCTTTATCCTTCAATCGCGATTTGACCGAATGAATAACCGCAAAATCACCTTTCCATAGCCTCGGATTAGTCGCGAACCATTGACCTACTCCGTCCATGAAAATCTGGAGTTCATGCTCTTTGGTGGAAAACGCCGTCAGGGCAGCTTCTATACAACTATGCTTCTCCATGAAGGCTGACCTCAATTGAGCGAACTCATCCGACTTAACAGGTCTCGAGCAAAGTCAATATATTTGTCTCGTGTCGCCTCGTAAATTGAGCGATTGCCCATAATGGTAGCCGCATCCGCACTGTCAAGATTCTTGTACTCAGGTATCTTCCACATCGGAAGGTGATAACGTTGGGCCATGCTGGGTAATGTGTTGTGCGTGTGCATTATTGCAGTGGCGCCTACCGGCTGTGCCAAAACGCTATCGCTAAGGTGTTCCCGTACCCCGCTAGCGATGTATCGTTTGATCGCCTCTGGCATTTGATTGGCATAGTTGTAGTGAGCCGTCGCCAGGTCCCATGGTTTTGATCCGGAATACTTTTTGGCGTTGTAAATTGTATAGCCGAGCAACCGGACATACTCAGATGGGAAAGATCTTCTCTTTTCATCCGAAAGGAGATGGTTAATCGTTTCAAACTGCTTCTTCCAGATAGTAAGTGCATTTCCGATATTACGTATACCGTACAGAGAAAACATGTCTGGCATACAAGGAATAAGGAACCCATCCGTAGTCGAGATGATTACTTTATTCAGCGCGCCTAAGCTCGGGGATGTATCAAGAATGACGAAATCATATTGATGTTGTCTGGCGTAAGACTCAGCCACATGTCGTGGATTGCTGACCGTTCGGATTGCGAGGGGATCTCCTTGGTAAACGTCGCTCCAGCGGCTGGCAACCTTGTCTTCAAACAGGTGCATTGTCAATCGGCCCGGAATTAGATCGAGGTTGGTAGCAAGCCGGTAGGGATGGGAGAGCTTACCAATATCAGCCGCGCCATCTTCCGCAGGCTTCATTAAGAAGTGAATCGACCGCGTTTCGCTAACCAGTTTCTCGAAATCACTTTCTGTGCATTTATTCCGTGCGCCCTGAAAATCGTCGATGAACGCATCTTCTTTTAGCCAGATTTCGTGAAGTGTTTCCTCCTCCATGCCGAGGATTGTCAGATTGCATTGGGGATCTAGGTCGATGATCAAGGTCCGATGGCCCATCTCTGCTAGCGCATGGGCAAGGTGAAAAGTCAACGTCGTTTTGCCAACGCCACCTTTGTTGTTGAATATTGAGATTGCTTTCAATGTTTGCCTCTGGATCTTTTGCCGCGAATACGTGCCCGAGGTGCCCGCACGAGCGCAGCAAGATGACGCGTTCCGCCGACACACGATAACGTCTTTGCAAAAGACCCCGGAGCGTGAAGAATACGTGAGAATCTTAACAGATGCTGCATCAGGCTCCAGATCCTATGCGCGGCGAGGATGGATCGAGCGCCGCGAGGTCTTCACCTTGGCCCGACTTTCTGCAGATAGGCAATTGTTAAGCCGATTCGTCCAGTTACGATCCAACGCCAGCAAAGAAGTCGCCTCCGTGTGGGGCCACTTTGACGCGCTGGCCAAGAACTATGCAGCGGGACCAAAACAAGGTGACTCTCCTCGCGACGCCCAGCAAACCTATCCGAAAGCAATCACAGCCCGTGGCGAAGCGGGAGCGGATTCCGGACCTGGTGTACCGGCGGCTATTTTTTGTGGGCGCGGTGCCGCCGGAATATGCGTGGACGACAAGCGATGCGAGAACCGCCGGCGCGGGCGGGTTGGGGACACAGCGCATGGTATGGGAGCGCTGGCTAGAGCAGATTGCCAAGGAGAGTGTTTCGGCGGGCGGGCATTTGCTGCCGTGCGGCGGGAATTTGCCGCGGCCGAAAGAGCGCGGCGGTTGTGAGTGCCCGGTGTGTACGGAGAATCAGCATTTGTTGAAAGCGGCGGGATTCAAGTAGGGCACCCCTCGCGCCGTGAGCGCATGTATGGGAGAACCGCCTTCATCATGGCAACAGCGCCGAAGACAGTCACTTCGAACTGCTGTCGCAACTCCTCCATGGAACTCTCTTCGAGAGTCCCTTCATGCCCGTAGCCTGGCCTCCTGAGGCAGCGGAGACTTCGCACACTTGGCGCCGCATTGTCACTGGAAGAACATCTGCTACAGTAACCGTGGTTTCTGGTAGACTCTCTTCTAGAGACATGGCTTCCAAAAACTCGTATCAAGATCGTATTGAGCTCATGCAGGGAACACTGGACATGCTGGTCTTGCGCACCCTCCCGTGGGGTGCGCAGCATGGCCACGGCATCGGGCAGGCGATTCGGGCCAAATCGGAGGTCGAGACGATTGCACGTGTGATGAAACCTGCTTAGGACCTCGTTATGAACTGGTTGCCCTGGAGAGAACGCAAGAACGACCACGACCGAGAGTTGGATGAAGAAATTCAAGCCGACTTCGCTTTAGAGATCCAGCAACGCTTAGAAGCGGGGGCAACGCGAGAAGAGGCGGAGTTTGCTGCTCGCCGCGATTTTGGCAATGTCACCCGAGTCAAGGAGGTCACGCGCGACATGTGGGGGTGGTCATCTCTCGAACGGCTCTTGCAGGACGCTCGGTATGCTGTCCGCCGGTTACGAAATGCTCCGGCGTTTACCATTACGGCAGTTCTAACACTGGCGCTGGGCATTGGCGCGACCACTTCGATTTTTACCTTGGTCTATACCGTTTTGCTGAAGTCGCTGGCGGTAGCAAACCCTAGTGAGTTGTACCGGCTGGGAAAGGAAGCGCGCTGCTGCTATGAGGGTGGCTACAGTCAAAAGAACGAGTTTTCTCTTGTCTCATACGATCTGTACAAACATTTCCGGGACAACACCAAGAGCTTTGCCGAATTGGCGGCCTTCCAGGCGGGCCAGGAGTTTTTGGGTGTCCGGCGCGAGGGCAACTCTGAGGCCGCCCAGAGCTACCGTGGAGAGTTCGTTTCAGGCAACTATTTCACAATGTTCGGCATTGGGGCTTATGCCGGACGATTACTGATCGGGAGCGATGATCGGCGCGGCGCTCCGGCGGTAGCGGTAATGAGCTATCAGCTATGGCAGCAAAAGTATGGATCGGATCCGTCCGTCATCGGCAGCGTCTTCGATATAAATGACAGGCCGTTTACCGTCATAGGAATCACTCCACAACCTTTCTTTGGCGACGCTCTGCGCAATCCTCCACCGGATTTCTTTCTGCCGCTGGCCACCGAACCGTTACTGTTCCCCGAAGTTGCTTTCCTGGATGCACCCGACGGCCACTGGCTAGACCTGATCGGTCGCATCCGGCCAGGCGCGAAGCGCGCCGGCGTAGAGGCCCAAATGCGCGTGGAGTTGAAGCAATGGCTGCGCTCCCACTGGAGTGATATGGATGCCAACGAGCGCGCGAACTTCCCCTATCAAACGCTCTTCGTGAGTCCTGGAGGAGCCGGTATCAGCGGGATGCGCGAGCAATATGAGCACTGGCTTCAGATCCTGATGATGGTGACGGGATTTGTGCTGCTTATTGTCTGCGCCAATGTGGCCAATCTCATGCTGGTTCGCGGCATGGAGCGGCGGCGTCAAGTATCGTTGAGCATGGCTCTCGGAGCGCAAGCGAAGCGGCTTGTCAGACAGGCTCTCACCGAAAGCATTTTGCTCTCGCTATTAGGTGGCGCGGCAGGTCTGGCGGTCGCATTTGAAGGCACGCGCCTCATCTTGCATTTTGCATTCCCCCAGGTCGGTGGGTTGCCCGGCATACCTATCGACGCGTCGCCTTCGCTGCCAGTGCTGGTCTTCGCGTTCGGTATTTCGCTGATTACCGGAATCGCTTTCGGTATCGGTCCTGCATGGATGGCCACACGAGTAGATCCGATAGAAATCCTCCGGGGAGGGAGCCGCTCCACGGTCCGCGCAGGCTCGCTTCCGCGCAAGGCGCTGGTAGTGTCGCAGGTAGCGCTCTCGCTTGTATTGCTGTCAGCCTCGGGACTGCTAACGGCTGCCTTGCAGAACCTGGAGAACCAAGATTTCGGATTCGATCAGGATCGGCGGCTAGTGGCCACCATCGATCCAACGCTTGCCGGATATCGGGCCCAGCAACTCACGCCCCTTTACCGGCGCATCCACGATTCACTATCAAGCATTCCTGGCGTGTCCGCAGTTGCCCTCTCCCTATACTCACCGCTAAGCGGCAATAACCGGGGCACCGGCGTCTGGGTGGACGGACATCCCGCTCCAGGTCCCAATGACGAGAACTTTGCTCTCTGGAATCGAGTCACAGCGGGGTACTTCACAGTCCTCGGAAATCCGATCATGGAAGGGCGAGACATCTCCGAGCAGGATACGACGGCTTCACGGAACGTGGCAGTCGTCAACGAGGCCTTCGCCCGGAAGTATCTCAAGAATGAAGATGCGGTTGGAAAACACTTCGGCCGCTCCGATACGGGGGACTCACGTCAATACGAAATTGTGGGGATTGCCAAGAATGCTCGCTACCTGATTTTCAATTACGACAAGCCGATTGGTCCATCCTATTTCCTGCCTGAAGCGCAGCATGACCGTGACTCGAAGGGCAAAACCACGGCGAGCGATGTAAACTCGCATTTTTTGCGCGACATTGTCATCGTGACCAGACCAGGAGCCAGCCTGTCCCTGACGCGAGTACGGCAAGCTATGGCTTCCGTAGACCCCAATTTGCCGATAATCTCAGTGCGCACTCTGAAAGAACAAGTGGCCCTCCAGTTCACGCAGCAGCGGCTGATTGCTCGGCTTACTTCATTCTTCGGAGTGCTTTCGCTCGTCTTGGCTTGTGTCGGGTTGTATGGAGTGACCGCCTACAACGCCGAATGCCGCGTCACCGAGATCGGCTTGCGTATCGCGCTGGGCGCAAAAATCGGCGATGTTATTAGTCTTGTGCTCCGGGGCGCTTTCGCGCTTATCGTCCTGGGATTGATGATCGGCTTGCCGCTCACCGCTGCGGGGGGGGAATTCCTCGGCAGCCAGCTTTACGGCATGAATCCATACAATCCCGTCGTCATGCTGATAGCCGTCTTGGCGCTCGGGTTATCAGCATTGGTCGCGTCCCTGATTCCGGCGTTGCGAGCCAGTTCGATTTCGCCGCTGGAAGCGTTGCGCGCCGAGTGAGCGCGTCTGAATTCCTCGACGCGCTGGCAATGCGAGCAGTCTGGACGGGGTAAGGACGCCTTCAAAAGTTGTTGCGCTTGTTCAGAATCCCGCCCTGAAGGCGGGCTCTGAGGATGATAAGCGATGTCTTGAGAGGACCGCGATGTCGCTATCTTTGCGCAAATTGACGCCCGAGCTTGTCAGATGCAGTTTGATGCCTACAACTGCCGGGTTGCCGCGCCAGGGCGCGATCTCCGGCAGGGCAGTCGGCCGAAGGGGATCGACGGCAACGAACGCGGAAAGCCGATTCGGATAGCGACGGGCGAGCTCCACCGTCCAGTCGTTCGCCGCTCGCATCAGATCCATCACGTCTGGCGGCTGCGGCTCCACTATCGGGCTTTCGGCCAGATATCCGTCGGACAGGACTAATGCGCGCCGGATACCGGCTTGATGCATGGCGGCCAGCAGATCGTTCACGGAATGCGGTGTCGTCAGGGCTGGATCGCACTCCTCGAAACGACGCATGCCTTCACAGAAAGCAGGTAGAAAAGCCTGAATCGTGGGCGAATTGAGGTGCACATGGTGATCTACCCGAACTGGAACCATGTGAAGAGAATTCACGCCCGGCATACCCGGGCAGGGCGCGAGGAGAAGCAGCGGAATCCCGATCCATCGGAGAGCAGCACTTATCCGGCGCGATCGGCATAAGCGTAGAGGAATTCACTTTAACGTATAGACGCCGTTGCTGATTGAGAGAATCGGCGACTATAT
>DATAYL010000323.1:0-5897 GCA_036272575.1 Bryobacteraceae bacterium
GCCGTCCTTCAGGCACAGATCGACCAGATTCGAGATATTCACCGTCATGTGCGTTGGCGAGGCGAATATCTCGAATCTGGTCGATCTGTGCCTGAAGCACGGCAGGGCAGCCAAATAAATAACCTGGAGAACGGTAAGCGCAACTGCGGAAAGACGGAATCCATCCGGTTTCGCACAAAAAATCCCGATTAGTCGTTAGCGTTGTTCGGGAGTGACTCGGCGACAAGGCCGGGTCAACGAGAGCAGTTGTCGCGCTGCCCTTAAATCGTGGATTAGTGAACAGAACGTCCGTTTTTGACCCTTAAATCGTAGACACGTTTGTGTGTACGTCCTTTAAATCGTGGACAGAACGGATTCGCGTTCACGCTAAGACAAACAGTGCGAGCATTTGAATCGAAGGCTCGTTTTCGAGTTCCACTCAGATCCTTCCGCTTGCCTTACGGCAGTTGTCGCGCTGCACTAAAATCGAGGATTTTGCAACTGGGCAGCAGTTTACGTCACTTAAATCGTGGACGGAAAGCAATGTATGGCACGTAAATCGAGGACAGAATCCAGCCTCGGAATATCGCAGGCCCGGGTCGTTGACCTTGGGATGAACGAACGTTCACACGGCACCGCGAGTCGAGTGACACTTGGGCGAAGCGTATGACCCTCGGCTTCTGTCCTTAAATCGAAGACGAAGTTCGGCATTCTCGCCATGAATGCGTCTGATCTCCTTCTCTTGAGACTCGAATTGCAGCAGGAGAATGCTTTTTAGGAATGTGCTACGAATCTAAACCGCGCCAATTCGCCTGTCACTGCGCCTCCGCATTCGGCATGGTGCAACATCACGTAGTCTTCCAGTCTGATGTTCATATATGGCGGCTCTTTAAATAGAGAGCACCAAAATCCGGGGGGGGGGGCCGCGAGATAGGTCTTTAAAATCAGTAGGGACTCTCAGCTCGCTCGAAGGGAGGAGTCACGAAAACGCCAATGTTTTTGAGTCGTTAAAACGGGTTCAATACATCTTCAGCTTGTGGAATCAGCAACTTGAATGCCGACCCCCCGGATTTTGGTGCTCTCGTGACTATCGGCAAAATGGAAGAGCGCCTGCCGCTATCGCTCGGTTCTATGGCAACTTGGTCGGTGGAAAACTATTGTGAGCCTTTCGTAAGTCAAGGAGTCTATCGAGAAGTAGATGACATCGTCAACATGCGTGTCCGCAGCATCTAAGTTGCTTGCCCTATGTTTGTTGGGTCTGCCCGCCGTCGTGCGCGCCGAACCCACCGTGCAACGCTTGAATAGCGCTGCTACCGTTCTATCGGAAATCATGTCCACTCCCGACAAGGGCATTCCTATGAATCTCCTGAATCGGGCTCAATGCGTCGTGGTGATCCCCGGCTTGAAAGCCGGCGCTTTCGGCGTAGGAGCCAAATACGGCAAAGGCTTCTTTTCGTGCCGCAAAGGCAGCGGCTGGTCCGCTCCGGCCTCGATCCGCGTGGAGGGCGGCAGCTTCGGATTTCAGATCGGCGCGATCGAGACCGATGTCATCCTCCTGGTGATGAATCGCAAAGGAGCCCAGCGTCTTCTCGCCACCCAATTTACGCTCGGAGGGCAAGGCGAGGCCGCGGCCGGTCCCGTGGGCCGTGCCACCACCGCTCAAACCGACGTCAGCATGCGCGCCGAAATACTCTCCTGGTCGCGTGCTCGCGGCGTTTTCGCTGGCGTCTCTCTACAAGGATCCACATTACGGCAAGACGTCAGTGATAATGCCGAGATCTACGGCCGCCCGCTACATAACAAGGAAATCATCTACGGCTCAGTAAACTGGCCGCAGGACGCTAGCGAGTTTCACAGCGTTCTCAACCGCTATGCGACGCACGCCCGGGCCCGCACCCATCGTCGCTGATGGGAGCATGCAAAGTTGTGGGGCGGTCAGGCCGCGGTAACTTTCTGGGACCGATCCAATGGTGGGCCGGAACCCTTGGTGACAATAACGGAATGCATCTTCCAGAGTGTTATTAAGCGCGTGAATCCGCACCTCGAGAAAAGGCTGGACGGTGTGCCGATTCCACGAGACAGTGAAAAGCGTGGGGGTCACGCAGCCTGAGATAGAGTACGGTGCCCGCCCGTGTATTGGGATAGCGTTCCATTGATCACTGCCGTCTTTACACGCAGCAGTGCTTGCGCGCCCGGCCGGCCATGCCAAAAGTCGGCCGAACCTTATGCGATCCGCGTACCCGAAAACGGTCAGTAGCCCCGCGAAAAACAGAAGGGCCGCTAACAACCATTTCAACCCCGAGTTGTTGGCCGCGCCGTGCAGGAGAGCGCCCATCAGAGCGCCTGCTGCGTTCATGACGCCAAATGTCCAGAACACGCGCCGATCCAGATGTCGCCACAATTTCAGGAATCGAGCCAGTGTGGCAACGAAATGCGGCAGGGCTACGATGCTAACTGCGAGCTTCATTCCGGTCTTAAACGCGATTACCGGCGTCAGGATGCTGCCAATACCGAATCCTGCTACGGCCGCCACTCCCGCGCCCAGCACCGTCGCCACGACGATCCAGACCAACAACATCAGAATCCCTTGCGTTCCGTGCCCGCGGAGTCCTTTGTCAGATGGCGGTCGGCAGAAAGAGGTCCCGGCCCAACCGCCAAGAGGAAGAGTAAGCCCATCAGCATCGAATAATCGACCCGCGATTCATGCGCCATCCCACAGAACTTACCGGCAAAGAGCATCGGCAGCTTGGTGGTCGCAATGGCGACCGGGATCACCGCAAGTAGTGGCAATGTCGCCCACCTGCTCAGTAAGCCCAGCACGACCAGTGACCCGCAAACGACGTCGACGCCGCCCACAAACGGCGCCATTATCTGTGGAGCAGGAATGCCAATTTTGAGAAAGCGCCCGACCCCAAGTGTCGCCGGAAACAAGAATTTCTGAATCCCTTCTGAAAGAAACACTACCCCAACCAAAAGCCGAATGAGCAACGTGGCTTTTGGCGGCGTGGAAACGAGCGTTCGTTGATTTAATAACATCGCCGCTTGACGAGAGCTCCCGCGCGCCTTCATACTATCATCAATCGTAATCTGATGTCGAAATCGAAAGCCGAGCAAAAGGACCCTCCTGCCGATCGTGACCTTTATTCGGGCCTGATCCGGCTCCATGTGCTGCACCACGCCGTAGAGGGGCCGATCTTCGGTCTGGGAATGATCGAGGAGCTGGCGCGCCATGGATACCGAATCAGCCCAGGGAGTCTGTATCCTCTGCTCCAAGGACTGGAGAAAAAAGGATATCTCCGATCGACAGAGCAGCGAAACGGGAAGTCGCTCCGGCGAGTATACCGGGCAACAGCATTGGGGCGAAAGGCATTGGCGGCATCGAAAAGCAAAGTGCGGGAGCTGTTTCATGAACTTATCGAGGAGGACTAGCTCAGGTGCCGATTGAGCGAGAGGTGAAGTTTCGATACGGCGCAAGATGGCTGGTCGTGTTGCTCGCAGCTATAGGCGCTTTGCCGGCGCAACCGACCGTGCCCCCGACGAACGTGACCATTACGCAAGCGGTCGAGGACGCGCTCAAAAATTATCCTTCCATCCGAGTGACACAGGAACAGATGAATGCGGCCGCCACTGGCATTCGCTTAGCCCAGACAGCCTACTTGCCGCGCGTGGACGGTTTAGCTCAAGTGAATCGCGCTACGCGCAATACGTTCTACGGGATGCTGTTGCCTCAAGCGACGATTCCTGCACTCGACGGCGTACCCGCAAACAACCTCGGTTCCGTTTGGGACAGCGGAGCCGGTATTCTCGTCACCTGGCAACCCTTCGATTTTGGTTTGCGTGCGGCAAACGTCGCTATCGCCAGAGCAGGGCGCGAGCGAGCCCAGGCGACCGTGAACCGGACGCGATATGACGTTTCCGTTGCCACGGCGGATGCGTTTTTGACTCTGGTCGCTGCACAACAGACGGCGGAAGCCGCGCGGGGAGCTGTCGATAGCTGGCAGGTCTTTTTGAAGAGCATTCATGCGCTGGTCGCCGCACAACTGCGGCCCGGAGCAGACGAATCGAGAGTACAGGCCGAATTAGCTGTGGCTCAAACGCAGCTTGTGCAAGCGGAACAAGCTATCGAAGTTGCGCGCTCTACACTTGCACAGTTTGTGGGGCTGGCCCCGTCCGGACTGAATCTGTCTCCAGGCAAGCTGGTGGACCAACTGCCTCCAGAACAACCGGAAACACCCTTGCAACCTGCGGCAAATCCGCTCGTCATGGAGCAAAATGCTGCGATCGTCGAAGCACGGGCTCAACTGCAGGCCACCGAGCGGAGTTATTTCCCGCAATTTTCGCTGCAAGGCTCTGCTTCTGCCCGAGGTACCGGCCTGGAACTGAACGGCGACCGGCTTGGCGGCTGGAACGGTCTTGCACCCACAACGCAAAACTATGGCATTGGTTTCACGGTGACCTTCCCGTTCATGGATCAATTCGCGCAACGAGCCCAAGAAGCACAGGAAGCTGCCACCATTCGTGCCAACCAGGCGCAATACCAACTCGTGTCCCGGCAACTCACTGCGCAGTTTGACTCTGCGCAAGCTACCCTCACGGGCACACGGCGCGTAGCAGCGACCACGCCAGTGGAGGTATCTTCGGCTCGCGCAGCACTCCAACAAGCCACGGCGCGGTACCGGTCGGGCTTAGCACCTATCGACGATGTTGCGCAAGCTCAGCGATTGCTCGTTCAGGCCCAAATCGACGATTCACTAGCCCGTCTGAATGTCTGGCGCGCACGGCTTCAAGTTGCAACCGTTCGCGGGGACATACAGCTTTTCCTAGTAGAAGCAAGTCAGTAGGAGTAACAAGACATGCGCATCGTTCTAGCAGCCTTGACCCGGCCCTTAACGGTGATCGTCCTCGTGATCGCAATGGCGTTATGTTCCCTCCTCGCCATTCAGCGCATGCGCATCGATATCTTTCCCACGGTCGGTGAAGAGGCGATCTATGTGGCCCAACCCTATAGCGGCATGGACCCGGCCCAAATGGAAGGATTCCTGAATTACTATTTCGAGTACCACTTTCTGTACATCAACGGCATTCAGTACATTGAGAGCCGGAATATCCAGGGCGCATCGCTGATGAAGCTCGTGTTTCAACCCGAGACGGACATGAGCGATGCCATGGCACAGACAGTCGGGTATGTGAATCGCGCGCGGTCCTTCATGCCTCCCGGAACGGTGCCGCCTTTCATCACGCGCTTTGATGCTGGCAGTGTTCCGGTTGGGCAATTGACGTTTCTCAGTCCAGAGCGCACCCAGGCCGAGATTCAGAATTTGGCCCTTAATCGAATCCGCCCGGTGTTCGCGACATTACCCGGAGTTTCCGCGCCGCCGCCCTTTGGCGGAAATCAGCGCACGATCGTCGTCACGCTCGACCCCGATAAATTGCACGAATACCGGGTGTCACCCGACGAAGCCACAGTCGCTGTCAACGGAGCCACGCTGGTCATGCCGTCGGGCAATGTGAGGATCGGTCAGTTCAACCTCTTCGCAACATCCAATGCCACTTTAGGCGGCAATCTCGATGCGTTGCTAGGCACGCCAATCCGCACGGTGGCGGGTCCGACCATTTTTCTCCGCGACATTGGAACCGTTGCAGACGCCACGGATATCCTGACTGCCTATGCGCACGTGAATGGCCGGCGAACGGTCTACATACCGGTCACGAAGCGAGCGAGTGCCTCCACGCTGACCGTCATCGACGAAATCAAAGCGGCCATCCCCAATTTGAAGAAGCTGGTTCCGTCTGATGTAGATATCCGACTCGACTTCGATCAATCGCCTTACGTAACAAATTCGCTGTCAGGCCTGCTGTTTGAAGCGGGGCTAGGAGCGATCTTGACCGGACTGATGGTGTTGTTGTTTTTGCGCGAT
>DATAYL010000324.1:0-60958 GCA_036272575.1 Bryobacteraceae bacterium
CATCGCACGCGGCGTATTTAGTTCGGTCCGTGATCTCGGGCGCAAGCTCATTCGCTACATCCGCGCCTATTCGAAAAGCGCACGCCCCTTCCATTGGAAGTATGCCGATGTCCGCCGGCGCGTAACACCATGCTAACGAACCCATCGCGACACGCCACTAGTAAGCCAAACCGGGAGTTAAGCGGCATCTTGGAACGGTGTAGGGGTGGACGGACGGCCGCAGGCTGAAGCCCGGCTTAAGCCTGCGCCACGATGTCCGCGGGATGGGCTTGCAGATCGTAGGCGTCGTCGCTGGAGAGCAGAATAGTGTGGCCGGTCAAGCCTGGTGACTGCGCCGGCGAGGACGTCGGCGTCGAGAAAAAGTCCGGACCTGGCCGCACTCATCGCAAACTCCTGACAAAGTTATCCACGGCCGGGATGATCGATGCGAGGAACATCTGCAGTCGATCTACAAAAAACGCGACTGAGAGGAAAAAAACAGCCAGTCCGATCCAGGATTTGGCTGTGTTTGCATCGTTACTGATCCTGATAGAAGAGGCGACTTTACCAATACAGCCGAAAGATACGTCGACCAGGAAGATCGTAAGGACGACCGGAGCACAGAGTTGCGCGCCGATCAAAAGGGCGGATGCGCTGATGCGGGCAAACTCGTTCGCTACGGGCAGCCAGCCGCCTGCCAGATGCGGCAGGCTAAGCAACGGAACTAACCGGAAGCTATCAGCGAGGCTGCGGATAAAAAGCAAATGTCCGCCGATTACGAGAAACAGAACAATAGAAGCTTGAAACTGAAGATTGCCCAAAGCGGAGACGTTGCCCGGCAGCTGCGGGGCAAGATAGGTGATCTGATTCAAGCCGCGTTGCGTATCGATGACGATTCCGGCAATCTGCACACCATAGAACACTAATTGCGTGATAAAGCCCAGCATCATGCCCACGATCAACTCTTTGGCCAAAAGAGCAAAGTAGAGCAGAGGCGATCCGGGAAGAGTACCCGCAGCATGGGAGAGAGCCGGAAAGAGGACGGAAGCGAGTACGGCAGCCAAGCCCACCTTGATCTGACTCGGGGCGGCTGGTCCGCCTAAGAACGGAATCAGCGCCAGGGCAGAAGCAATCCGCGCAAAGATCAACGAGAACAGGAGTAGCCACGTTTCGATGTCGATGTGGAAACCCACATTCCCGAGAATTCCTTGCAGCGTGGCCAGCAGGGACATCAGCGGACCAGCACGAGTGAATCGAACACCGTTCGGGTAAATTGAATCGCCTGCGTCAGCATCCACGGACCCAGGACACCAATGGTTAAGAAAACAGCGATCAGCTTGGGGACGTAGCTCAGTGTCTGTTCCTGGAGCTGCGTTGTTGCCTGGAGAATACTCACAATAAATCCGACGAGGAGACTTGCCAGCATGGGACCTGCCGACAACAGCAAGACGAGGAGTAACGCTTCGCGCAGAATCGTGATGATTGCTTCTGTACTCATTGATTGGCTTTCATTTGACGGGCGACCAATCAGACGTAGCTGAGGACCAGGCCGCGGATGATCAGGAACCAACCGTCCACCAGAACGAACAGCAACAATTTGAACGGTAGGGAAATGACGCTTGGAGAAAGCATGCTCATTCCCATCGCAAGCAAGATGTTGGCTATGACCATATCAATGATGATGAACGGAATAAAAACCAAGAATCCGATTTCGAAGCCCTCTTTGAGCTGGCTTGTAACAAACGCCGGAATAAGTACCTGAAAATCGTTCTTGTCGATAGAGGGGGCACGGTTGGCAGATGCGTTCGGGGCGGCGCCTTGTGCTCCGATAACCGGCGGCACAGATACCGGCACAACGTTAGACTGGAGCGCGGGCGCAGCGTTCGCAGCGGCTTTGGGCTGGCCTTTTTCAGGCTCTCGGGCGAGCCGGTTCGCAAGCTCGATAAACAGAAGCCGATCGCCATCGTGGCAATGCTTAGCCAGGAACTGACGCAGCGGCTCCCGGCCGCGCTGTATAGCATCAAAGACGTTCTTTACGCTTGATTCCGAGAACATATCCCGCGTATCCGGAACAGAACCCGCCGCGCTATACATCTGCTTGGCAACCGGAGTCATGATGAAAAAGCTTAAGACGAATGCCAGGCCGGTTATTACCTGGTTGGGCGGCACCGATTGCGTCCCAAGAGCATTGCGCAAGATCGAAAGCACAACAGAGATCTTGACGAACGACGTCAACATGATCAATACGAAAGGTGCAAGCGTAAGAGCGCCGAGGATGATAACCATCACCACCGGATTCGGTAGGGCATCACCACCCGGGGTCACAGCTGCGAGTAAAGGCGCGAAGAACAGGCTGCTCGCAATCATAGTGATCTGTCTGTCTGCCGGTTCTTCAGAGTGTTTGCGATCCTGGCAAAGGCCGACATATTGTCTCTGTCGGTTCGCGGCGGTGGGGCACTTTCTTCGAAGTCAATCGGATCCAGCGTCGTCATAAAATGGACCGCATCGTTCGAGGTAGCTAAGAGCACCATTTTCTTGCCGGTCCTCACAAGGTAAAGAATCTTTCTTGGCTCGAGCGGATGGCGCTCGACGATCTGCAGGTTGGCAGACGGCGAACTAGCGATTCTCCGCATCTTCGGGATTCCCACTTTGATGGCGAGAAGCGCCAGAATGGAAATGCCACCGAGTATGAGAAGTGTTTTCAGGTAGTCGAACCAGTTGCCCATCGATGGATTGAGGGCATCAACAGCGAAGAGGATCTGAATGGACATTCAATCGCTGCCCCAGCGGGTAATCTGAACTCCGAGGCGGCCCTCGACATCGACCAGTTCCCCGGCGCCTAACACGCTTCCGTTTGCCGCCAGGTGGACGTGACCAGTCTTTTCACAATCGAGTTCGATCACGCTACCCTCTGCAAGTCCCTCCAGTTCGCCCAGGGAAAGGTTCACATGGCTTAGAACGACATGGACGCGGACCGGAAGAGCGCTAAGCTCGGGCTTAGTAACGACGTCCTGTTCTGTTTTAGGCTCTGTGCTGTTTGTGCTGCTTTCCATTACGGGAATCCTTTCAAAAAATGTTTCGATCTGCAGGCGATATGGGTCGTCATCGACCCGTGCTACCTGCCAGCCACGCTCGGGCGATTGACTCGAGGGTGTGTCAGGTAAGACCAGTTCGTTCGCCGGCAGGTAAATCAGAATGTCGCCCGGCTCCAACACGGCCAGATCGCTTGATGCGATGTCGGAAAAGCCGCAACGAACGGTGACTGGCCAGCTAAGCTGTTCTCTTACCGATACAGGGAGTCCGAGCGGCATGCCCTGTTCTAGCTTCGCGAGAGCTGCGAACGGCAAGAAGGCTTTGATGCCGCCGCTCGAGTCAGTAAGGCGGACGGATAGATCGAGAGCCATTCCAGGCTCGTCTTCGAGGCCTAATCGATCGCACGTTTTGAGGAAGAACTGGAAGGGAAAACGAAGTTCGCGATTGGCGCGTTCCAGTACGGAGACTACGACAAACTCAAACAAGCCCAGGTCGAGTTCGACCAGTTCCGACACTGTGCCTCGCAGGAGACGCGAGAGGATAGTCTTCAGAAATTGTCGCGGAACGGCGAGAATCGCGCGGCCGAACTCGGGGTGTAATTCGATCTGAAACAGACACACGTCGGATCCGAGTCCGGCCGCAAACCTGGGTGCTGTTGTGCAGGTGAGGCGGCTGGAACAGGACACGGCTACGCCCTCGTCGCGGACCCACACTTCCTTAGGCTCGAAACGAAACTCATAGGGGAAGATCAGGACTTCATCACCGCTCGCCAAGGGCTGAGGATGTCCGGCGTTCAGCTTGCGGCGATTCAAGTAGGTACCGGTCCCGCTCTGTAGATCCTCGACGTAATAGTCTCCGCTGCGAACGAAGATACGGGCGTGCCTCCGACTAATCGCGCTCAACGAGAGTGAAATGTCGTTCTCTGGGATTCTGCCGATTAGAATTTCGTTCTGCTCGAAAACGTACTTCTGAGTCTGCTCTCCCCCAACTTCATTGGACTGCGAAATCTCAAGGCGCAACCCCGCAGGGACCTCGAGGAGCTCAGCGAACACTTCCCGGATCCACGTTTCCCACGACTTTGCTTCCGCGAAAAGCCGGCGGCAGGCATTCAACGCGGCAACGCCAGTCGCACTGTAAGTTCTTAAATTACGGAAGAGCGCCACATCGTTCGACGCCTTCGGCTGTTCAAGTACCGGCATTCGAACCCGCTTTTTCAACAGGAAGTCTATGTGAAGAGTTGGAAATGGAAACATTTCGAACCTTCACTCCCTTGCTCGCGAGAGCATCACGCAACTGGTCGGTGTGTTGGGTAAGCAGTTTCGAAACGCCTTCAGACTGCGTCACAAAACGAATGGCGAGCCCGCCATCCTGCTGCCGGACTTGTACATGCAAACCGTCAAGCGTCCGGGAGCTAAATGTGATGTTGATCCCATTGGTTCTGCCGTCTGACTTCAGCAGTTCAATCTGGCGCCCAAGCTCGTCGGCCAGTCTCTCGACATGCTGGTCATTGGGAATGTCCTTTGTGCTGCCACTCTCATGCGTAACGGCAGATGGCTGCGGCAGAGGGACGGGGGTGAATTCGGTACTGGTGAGCGTCAGCGGCATGTATTGCGTGTCGAGAGAGGCCGGGTCCTTCGATTTGTCCTTTGCTTCCTGACGCTCTTTCCCGTCGTCTTTCTTAAGCACCTTCAAAAACCGATCCGATTTTTTCTGCTCCTCACTCTCGTTATCGGGTTGCAGCGTCGAATCGTTGATAGTTTGGTCAGAGATTTTCATTGTTTCTTCAGTCTGCCGAGATACATCACGCTCCCAATCTCGTCCTGCTCCAGTTCTTCGCGGTAAGCAGCCTCGAGCTCGAATTGTTTCTTCGCCTTCTCCCGGTACTTGTCGAGAGCATCTACTTCGCGCCGGCAGACCGCAAGGTTGTCCTGCGCCTCTGCTACCGCTTCCTGCGCTTGTTCGAGGAAAAGCTGCTGAGACAGAACGCCAGACTGTGCGGCCTGGATGTCTAACTTCAGCGCGGACAGGAAATCAGTCTGGTTCGAAACTCGGAAACCGCGCTCATGCGCCGTCAGGCGTTCAGAGCGCCTGCGCTGATATAGAGCGGAAATGCGCGTGACTTCCTCTTGAAGAGCTTCGAGCGTCTGCTGTTCGACCGCAAGCTCTTGCTGCCGCTGCCTCAGTGCTTCTTCGGCCCGCTGTTGCTCTTCGAGCCTTCGATCCAGCAGCACCTGTAGACGGAAACGAAATGGAGGCATCTCACTCGCGGAACATCTCGCAGAGCTGGCCGACCGATTGATCAGCCGTAACCTTCTCGTCGGTGGGCTGCTTCAGAAACCTGTTGATGCCATCAATCCTTCGAATCGCGTCATCGAGTTGAGGATCGGTTCCGCCCTCGTAAGCCCCCAAGGTAATGAGATCTTTTTTATTGTTATAGGTTGCCAAGGCACTGCGCAGGGCGGATGCGGCTGCTCGATGTTCGCGGGTGCTCACAGCGCCCATCACGCGGCTGACACTGCCAAGAACATCAATGGCGGGAAAGTGTCCGGCGCTAGCGAGTTCTCTAGACAAGATGATGTGACCATCTAAGATGGATCGAACTTCGTCCGCCACGGGTTCATTCATGTCGTCGCCTGCGACCAGCACCGTGTAGAAAGCCGTGATAGATCCCTTGTCGGAGTTACCGGCGCGTTCCAGCAGTTTCGGAAGCTCCGCAAAAACGGAAGGAGTGTATCCGGCGCGAGCTGGCGGTTCGCCGCAGGCCAGCCCCACTTCGCGCTGAGCGCGAGCAAAGCGTGTTACGGAATCCATCATCAACATGACTTTCCTACCCTGATTGCGAAAATATTCCGCAATAGCAGTCCCGACGTAGGCGGCTTTGAGCCTCACCAGTGAAGGTTCATTGGACGTTGCGCACACGATTACAGACCGTTTGAGACCTTCGGGCCCTAGATCCTGCTCGAGGAAGTCGCGCACCTCACGTCCGCGTTCACCGACTAGCGTGATGACGTTTACGTCCGCCTCGGTATTTCGGGCGATCATGCCGAGCAAAGTGCTTTTGCCGACCCCGGCCGCCGCAAATAGTCCGATGCGCTGTCCTTCTCCACAAGCGAGCAGCGAGTCAATGGCGCGCACGCCCACAGAGATCGGCTGCTTCACACGATTGCGATGGAGGGGGTCCGGTGCTTCTTGATACACCGAATACTCTTCGTTGCAGAGAAGCGGTCCTTTAAACTCGGCGTCCATTGGCTCGCCTAAACCGTTCAGAACGCGCCCGAGAAGTCCGTCACCGACCTTTATGTTGAGGTAGGCGCCAGTCGGCACGACTTCACTTTGCGGACCTATGTTGACAAGAGCTCCTAACGGCATCAGAAGAGCATCGCCTCCCTGGAAGCCCACAACCTCTGCCTTGACCGGCTGAGAGGATCGCTGATTATAGATGAGACATAGCTCGCCCACCCAGGCATCGGGAACGGTCGCCCGGATGAGCAGACCGACCAATTCTTTCGCGCGCCCCTTGATAGCAAACGGGAAGCAATCGTCGACTTCGGAAAGATATTTGCCAATTTCAAATTCAGCGGCTATCATCGTTCGATCTCCGCAATAGGGCCTTCTCGAGAGAGGCCAACTGAGTGGCGATCTGAGCGTCTACAATGCCCAACTCGCTCTCCACGACACACCCTCCACGAGTGATGGCGCTATTCGCCGTCACAACCAGATCGCCGCTGCCGTCGAATAAATTTCGCAGCGAGTCTGCCTGTTCCCGCAGTGTAGCTTCGTCGGCTGGATTGACTTGGATGGTCAGCTGTTTTTCGCGGCTGGCCGCCTTGACTGCTTTCCGCGCCGTTTGCAAAATTAGAGACGGATCGGACTGCACTTCACGGCCAATTATCTTTCCAGCAATTGCAATGGCGAGCTTCACCAGTTCCGCTTCATTCTGGGATAGAAACTGTTCGCGCAATTTCCACGTATCAACAAGCGTGTCGTTCCACTTATCTAATCCCGCTCTATGGCCATTCCTTGAGGCTTCAGCGAATATCGATTCTTTTTCCTGTTCAGCATTCTCGATCAATTGAGCTGCTTGCGCTCTCGCGTCCGTCAGGATTTGTCTGGCGTCTACGGAAGCCTCATGCGCCTCTCGTTTGATGCTCGCTGGAAATGCACCAGTATTGGCTCGGACCTTGATGATGTTTGCGGTCATTTTTCCTTTCCTAAAATGGGCGACTGAGCCATACACGGAGCTTTGGTGAGACTTGACTCAGATGCAAGCCGGTTCGGCTTTCCACCGCCCTTTGCTGCTGCTCGATCTGTTCGGATCGCAAGGTCTTCAGGCGATGCTGAACCTCATCCGGTTCCACGTGCTTCAAACTGTCCAGGATCGTCTCGATTTCCGAACGTCTTGCCTCTGGCAGTAAAGAAAGCAGATCAGCCTTCGAATCTCCCGCTCGCAAGATAACGGCGTACGCAAATGCAGGAGCACCCATCGTTCGCTCAAGCCTTCGCTGTCGCGCGTTCTGTTTGCGATGCGTTCATAGCCTCGGCGAGCTGATGCTCAAGTTTCTTGATCCTGATCTTCCGTTTCTTACTCAGTGCGAGCACCACCAGTGAGCCGATACTCGCAAGTGCAGCCAGGCTCATAGCTACGAGCTCAAGCCAGGTATTGAGTGGTAGCGGGCCATACGCCTGTTCGGGAATGGTCCTGATCTCAACTTTCTTAAATACTACAGCCACATTTTCCGCCGCGAGACCCTCCACACCCTTGGCCATCAGGCTTTTGACTTCCGCCTCCTTCAAGGGAGGTTGCTCTCCTCGAAACTGAATTAGGGCTGATGCGGTTGTGGGAGTTTGCTGGCTTCTGTCGACAAGAGGTGTATTGTCGGGCAACACAATCTGCACTCTTGCATCGACCACGCCGGGAAGTGAATCGAGCGTGCGGGTGAGCTCTCCATTGAGACCGGACATCAGGCGGGCTTTCTCTTCGGCCGCAGTCGGGATCATACCGGCGTTGGCAAAGACATCGTCAAGCCCTTTCACCTTCTCGCGAGGCAACCCGTTTTCACGAAGAATTTCCCAGGCCCTGACAACCGTGTCACTTTGCCCTTGGACGTTCACCTGCCAGGATGAGCCATCTTTCTTTTGATTGGCTTCGAGTTCTGCCGCGGCGCTGATTCCGTTCTCGCGCAGCAACACTACAACTTGCTGTGCATCCGCTTCGCTCAAACCTGTCTCCAGTTGTTTCGAGCAACTCGACAGAAACAAAATACTCCCGATGATAGGAGAAAGAAAGTATGTTACTTTTCGCATTTAGACGATCCCGCTATAACTGGGTTTGCAGGATGGATTTAACGCTGCTGGTCGCTTGATTTACGATATTAGACAGCGTTCCGATATTTTCACTTACGTTGTAGACCTTTTGCTGCAGCGCCATCCACTGCTGTGGCGTGGCATTGCGCGGCATTGCCTGAAGAGCTGAATCCAGCTGGTGGTACTCATTCGCAACACTTGTCAGCTTCTTGGCGACTCCTTGCAGTGAACTGCTATTCGAATTGGCGTCCACCCGCTGTTTCAGGCGAACCAGGTGCTGATGACTGACAGCCAGAGTGTGCCGAATCCGGGCTTGCGCAGAATTCGCCGTACCGTTAGTGGAATCAATTTTGTGAGGCCGAACCTGATCGGCCTGAGCCGGTGGATCTACCTGCTGCGCTGGTTGAGTCGAAGAGCCGCCATCAGAAGAGCTCTCGCTCAGCTTACCTTTGACGCCGTCGAACTTCGATGCACCTGCCTTAGTAGGCTGATCGTCCGCCGGTGCATTAAACGTTTGCGGCGACTTCGCGTTTAAGTTGCCTGTTACAGGATTCATTGCGCCCCCATTGAGTTATCGCGCCAGCAAGACCGGTGTTGCTTGGATGCGGTTTGCTCTTACTTAGGTTGCGTGCCCGTTTGTCCGCGGCACGCTCCGATTTGCCTGCGTTTTTGAGACTCCCGTGGAGCATCGAAAGCGCTTTGGCGTGCAGCCGCGAGACCCAGGATCTCGACAGATGCAACCGTCGGCCGATGCTCTCAAACGAAAGTTCCTGGTAGTAGTAGGCATACAGCACGGTCCGGTAGCGTTCCGGGATTTGATCCAGGGCCCGTCGCACGGTTTCCGCCTCCTCGCGATGCAGTACTTGGCTTATGGGTGACATCTCTGTTTCAGGAGCATGCACGCCGGTTAAACTGTCGAGCGAGAGCAGGTAGCTGCTTACCAGATGCGAAGTAATCCCCTGCAATTCCTGGTATCCAGCCTCCGCGTCCACCGCTGGACGCGAAGCCGTCAACTGCTCGCCCAGGTAATCATTCGCAGCGGCTTCAAAGGAAGACGCGCGGCATAGTTGCCGTATCTCATCAAAGATCGCGCCTCGAATACGGTAGTAAGCAAAGGTTGTAAACGAGATGCCGCGCTCAGGGTCAAAAGCCCGAGCAGCCTGAACCAGACCAAATTCAGCCGCGCTCTCCAAGTCCGCTTGCGTGACGTTGGATGGGTATCTGGATAAGAGTGTTCCCGCAATCGCGTGCGCATAGCCAATGTGCTTCTCAATCAATTCGTCCATAGTTCACACACACTCCTTCTTTCGCTTCGAGATATAAAGAACTAGCGACCGTCTTACTTTGACGCTAAGGCTCTGGATTCGCGAGGATACTCCAATAACTCCGGCACGAATAGTTTGCTGTGCGACTGGAGGCATCCACGTCCATAGCATCTGCACAGCTCGGCCAGTTGACAAACTACATATGTGTGTAAGTAGGTAGCTTGTTACTAAGTGAATGCTCGCGTCATCTGTTTGTGACGAGGGGAGGCCTATCTCTGGGGCGGGGCCACTGTACACCCTGGTTACCTGGAGAGCATTCGCCAGGATATTTCGAACAGCCCGAAGATCTTTCGTTCGAGCGGCGGTGTCCTTCATCATCATTCCCTCGATCAGCACCGATAGGGCGTGAGGAAATCCTTCGATCAGCTCACTAAGCGACTTGGCGCGGAGGCTCTTGTCGGCGTGCCAAATCAGCCAGGCGAACTCGCCCTGCTGGTACACGTCGTGGAATTCGGCCTCAAACAGTTTCCGCCCGAGAAGAATTTCGTAGAACATGAATCCGAGCGCATAGCTGTCGTTCGGTTCACAGTCCTCCGATCCTTCTCCCCGCTGCAGAGTTTCCGGAGTCGCATACTTCGGCGAGCCGAACACCACGGTTGCGGCGGCAGGACGTGCGCTGGGGGTCGGCACTTCCGCCTTACCCTCTTCCGCGAAACGAATCATCTCCGGATTCAGGTTTCTGTGTTTCTTTTTCTTCTCGTGCGCCTGGTCGAGCGCATCAATTACGCCGAGGAACTTGGGAATCATGAATTCCAGCGGTGCCGGCGCGCTCGAGAGAAACTGGCCCAGGTGAGACGCTCTTCCGCCGCCGCGTTCCAGACGAGGCACTTCCAGGCTCCTTCCAGATTGCGGTTCCGGTGCAGGCCCTACCCGAGATCTCGTCACACGTCCTCCGGTTGCAGCCCACGATCAAATTGCTTTACTCGCCATTTCACGCAGGCCAAGACACACGAATTAGTAAATTATTCCCGGAATTTTCCGGGCAGACCAAAAATTGCTAAAAGGCTTTCCGCCAAATGTCAATTAGTTTCCTGGGATTCGGCAATGATTCGTTCTGTGGAGCGGATCTCCAGCGCATGGGCCGAAGTGCTGGCCGTTGTACGCGGTGACAAACGGATCTGCCATGATGCCCTTCCTGGCCGTGTAAGTCGACAAGAATGCCGACTTGGCTCGCCGAAGGCTATTTCACGAGCAAACAGACTCGGCGTTCCTGGAAACTAAGTGCACCAATTCGAAATTGGGAGGACGTATTGGCGTGAGCGCGGGTGACTCTGGGGCGCCTACGTTTCCGGCTCCGATTCAAGGCTTGGGGTCAGTTATTGAACGGCGGCGAAATGCTGGATATCGACAGCACTCAAAAGCCTCGTTTGTTGGCCACTTGCGCCCAGTTCGTTGCCGCTCTTTAAGCCACGAATCAGATCTCTGTCTTTCGCTCTCGGATGGCATACGGCGCAGGACTGGCTGGAGGGTAGATTCACGTCGGATACCAAAGCATATGTGAGATTGTGGACTGACCAGGTCACTACCTGCAGTCCACGTCTGCGATGCATGTGAAAGGTCAGGCCCTTCGATTTCGTCTCTTCACCACCCGAGGCTACGGAGTTCGATGCCGAGACTATCAGCAGGCCAATGAGTTGCGCCTTCATACTGTAAGAGATATACGCCGCACTGTCCTCTTTGAACGTAACTAACCTGCCGCCCGAGAGCTTATACCGTTGGTCTTGTCCTGAACCTTCCTGATAATTCGGCAATCGAAAATGAAACTGAACTTTGTCGGTAAACCAGGTGCTCATCTCCGGCGGCGAGCTGGTTTTTATTTCGAGTGGAAGACGACCGCTGAGTTGCTGACGATAAGTTTTTTCCGCCATGTCTACGAAAGCCGTCGAGCGTATCTCTTTCAACGAGAATCTCCACAACAGCACGGCTCCGACAATCGTTAACCCACAGGCAACCAGCGCCGGCATGGGTCCCGTTCCGAGCAACGAAAACCAAGAACGTGCACGTTCTTTTGGCTTGATGCTTTCCGTGTGCCCGCGGGACACCGAGGGCATCAACGCTACCACTTTGGCCCTCAACTCCGGTGACGCCACATGCGCTGGTCTGGCAGCGCGAATTTCCTCGAAAAAGCGCCGCCTATGCGCGACCTTCTCCCGGCACGACTTGCAGTCGTTCAGATGGCGGTTAAAAATATCTAACTCATCTTCGCGTAGTTCGTCGTCCAGAAACAAATCGATGCGAGAAATACACTCTTCACAATGACTCATTGCTGGCCCGTCACGCTTGCTGCCTCGCTTGTGCTCCATTGCGGCAGCATCTCTTTCAGTTTTTCTCTCGCCCTACTCAGTCTCGACATTACTGTTCCCGTCGGGCAATCCAAAACCTGCGCAATCTCCCCGTAGCTCAACTTCTCGAATTCACGGAGAACAATGACCTCGCGGTAGGCGGCCGGCAAATTTTCGATTGCTTCCGCACATCCGCTTGTTTTACTTTAGTCAAATACGAAAGAAACGGATCTTTCGAAGACTTATCCTTGAGCTCCCGCGCCGGGTTGGCTGGATCATCTCTCTCCATTATGCGGGCTTGCTCTGACTGTGGCGGAGTTGGTTCAGCCGGACGTTACGCAAAATAGTAAACAGCCAGCTTTTCAAATTATTATCGGGCCGGAGTTGCCCAAATGCCCGCACGGCCCTCAGATAGGTCTCTTGTACGAGATCCTCGGCTTCCGCCTCGTTACGCGCCAGCGTCATAGCATATCCGTACAGGCCATCGAGGTACTCCAATGCGCTCTCGCAAAGACCTCGCTCCATCGTTCGAGCGTGCTCCGCCATTAGTCTTTGCGCCAAGTATGACGTAAATATCGCAACTTTATTCCCAAACGGTCAAGCATTCCTCCTGGGACAAACTCGTCGGCGTATCGCATTCTCGCGAGCGCAACCGGACCGGTTAGCGACTTGGGGATCCCACAAACCGTATGATCACCTGCCCGATCGGAGTAGCGGATCTGGCCAAGATAAGGCTTGCTCACGCTTCGTTGTGTACAATGTGGCACTCTGATCGCTGAGTTAAGTTACAGGCACACCAACTCAACCCCAATCCCAGAGGTTCTGAGACGCAGAGCGTTGGCTCGAAGTTTCCAGTCGTGATCAGCACAGGCCTCGCTACTAGACTTCGATTATTGAGAGCGCCCATGAGCTCGCGAATCGTAGCGGACGCAGGGCCGAAACGTGATCAACGGAAGAGGAGTGGGCTCTCCAACCAAAAGCGAAGAGCTCGCGTAAGGAATTGAGACATTAAAAGACGACCAAGGAGGATCTAATGGGCGGTGAAAAAAGAGGTGGCAGCAACCCGATTCATTACCAAGTTCTTCGCTGATGCTGCCCTAATCTTTTATTCCCTTCGCACTAACTGGCGCGTCGGTTCTCTTCTTCTTTCTAACTTCGCAATGGGACCAACACGATGCTAGGCCGATTTGCGGCGGCGGAGCATAGCAAGCGCACCGATTGCGGCCATACCGAACAGTGACACAGACGCGGGCTCCGGCGTCGCAGTAACCCGAGCCATAGCGTTATCAGGAGCAAAGTCCGAGATTTCAGTGTTACCTGCGTTAGCGGCGCCGGATTCGGGCCAAAGGTTGAAAGTGTAGTTGTTCGGGCTGAAACCTTCCGAAGGCAGATCACTGACGGGAACCACTCCACTGATGGTTGCCCCGGACAGCGTGACATCACTGACAGGCGCGGTTGTCTTGGCGATCAGATCCTTCAGCGTGCCTGTTCCCGTATTGCTAATCACGAAGGTCGAGTCAAAAATGACGCCTGGGTTGCCGATGTTGGCGAATTTTGGGGTACCCATTCCGCGGTCTAAGCCAAAGACATAGACCGCGCCGGCGGTTTCGCCGACGGTACCGTTCAATGTGGCCGTGAAGTCAAGGTTGGAGCCGTTGAGAGTGACATTGGCGGCCAGAACATCCAGGTCGCCATTGTGAGGCCCGTTAAAGGTGGAAAGGAAATCATTCGGAGGGTCGGTCACAGCAGCGGCAGAGCCAGGCACAGAACCAACAAGAGTCAGAGCCAGCGCGGCCACCGCTGACGCGGCCACCCTTCCGGCGTTAAAGGTCAAGGTCACAAACATTCTCCAGATTTTTTAGATTGAGTTACAAGATGCCGGAAGCTGGTTGAAACGAGTTGCGCTTCGGGCACTCTTACAAGAAACACAGCTGCGGTGCAGTTATTCCTTGTTTAGAAAAAACTCTGGCCAGGATTTTATTCCTGGGTGGAATTATTTTCGCGTCCGCCGTGCCCGTCGCGAGTGGCCTGTATAAGGAGCAATCTGCCCTGTAAGGCATCAGAGCCTGATCGCGCCCCCATAAGTTGTTCCACCGGCTTTACTGCGCCAATCAGGGGTACACCAGCGCTCTAACTACCAACAGTTTCAACCACGGGGTTCTCCCATCATTCCGGCAGCGTGGTCTTCTTCGATGACAGCTTCTAGAATGCAACGCCTCGCCGTGCACGTAAGTTATCCCAGCGCGGTTTTGCCCCGTCCGTTTCGTGACCAAGAGTGAGCGAGTCCGCTCATGAAGGTTTTAGCCCGGCGCTCCCGTGTTCACGGGCAAGCTGGAAATTGGTCGAACTCCGATCCGCCACCGTTCCAATATACGAGTGGCCGACGATGATGGAATTGACCCACACGCCCCCATTGCCAGCTTATTAGATTGAAGTTGGGCGTCTTCCTCTGCGGCTTCGACGATGGATACCATGGAAATAGAGGCCAGAGCGTGAACAAGATCACACCGTTTCTGTGGTTCAACGGTAACGCCGAGGACGCCGCCGATTTATCTCTCACTATTTCCGGAAGCAAAGAAGTTGGAGGAGCTGCCTTCGAGCGCGTGGGCCCTGGCCCGCCGGAAAGATCGCGACCATCACGATCGAACTTATGGGCCAGCAAATGACGTTCCTCAATGGTGGCCCCACGCAGTCGCTCACGCCGGCTTTCTCGTACTCCGTCGCATGCAAAGACCAGGCCGAGGTTGACCGCTACTGGGACAAGCTGCTCGAGGGTGGCAAACCCATGGCCTGCGGCTCGCTTCGGCCATCAGGCTCCCGCAGGACAGCCACGTGATACTCGAGCGGGCAGATCAACTCGCACCCGCACTCAGCTATTCAACCGCGGCCGATCATCATCGACCAGGGAGAATCTCAATGATCACAGGGTGATTGGTCAAGGTCAACACGACAGAGGAGACATTCCGCAGCCGCTGAATCGCACCCGCGCCAACCGTTGGATCATACAGTGTAGCTGACTTATATTGGCTGCCTAAATCAACTGTGACCTGATTCGATCCGGTAACTAGTTCGTCCCATACCGCCAAATCGAAGGTTCCATTGTTTTTTTCAATAAGCAGATCATGGACGGTTGCCGGTTCATTCGGAATTGAATAATTGATTTGCCCCGGCCTAAAAGAGGATGGACCGTCTTTTAGGATTGCTGTGAGATTGCGCAGGTAGGTTGCCGACGGCTTCGGAGTATAGTCGGTATGAAAAAGCCCCCAAAAACCCTGGCTCGTAGTGTCGTGCAGATAGTAAATGAAGGTGTAACTCCAGCCCCGCTTATACGCATCCAAATACAGATCCAAAAAGAGACTGCCCTGTTGAACCTCCGAAATCGCGCCGTTGCCCTCGGTATACCAGCCAGTTTCAGTTGTGACCCTGGGTAGCGTTACTACCTGACCGGTCGGGTAGCCCTGAAAGTGCTTGTTCCAGGTGACGCTATACTCGCCATACAGTCCGTCCCAGCAGCTGTTCAGGGTAGGATCCTCGGCGTTCCACGCCTGATTGTCCGCCAACGTTCCACACGCGCCGTTACCTATAACGTAGTTGTGTACATTCGCAAAATCGGCGTACTTTGTACCGTCGGGCATCAATGTTCCGGCGCCACTCGGAATGGTCAAAAACTGCAGCCCGACATTGTTCGGCTCGGAGCCGCCGGCTTCACTAGAAGCAAAGACGGGATAATTTTGCAAAACAGGATCACTCTTGGCCTGGCTGTACAAATTCCTTTGGAAGTTCGCCACCGGGAAGAAGAATGGTTCTGTGGCCATACTTGACGTCTGGCCTTGATAGGTTACGGGGAAATTGTTGGGCTCATTCGGACCTTCCAGAGCCAATAAGGCCCCTGAGTTTGCCAACTGTAACGAGTCTTGCAGGAGATTCGCTAATGTGGCGTCACTTGGACCAGAGCTTACTAAAACGAATTTAACGCCAGTTTGATTGTGTAGCGAAATGAACGTCCCATCGAGGTTGGGATCGTCGTCGTCCCGGATGTTTCGGATGCCGGCATAGGTCACGCTGGACGCAACCTGTGATGGATCATCTGCGCCCTGACTCATGTGAGTACCTACGCCTATGGAATTGAGAAAATCGTTCGCGCGCACAGCACGCCGGCCTTGGGGCGCCCCCTTTTGATCCGCGGCCGGGATGGTTGTCTGTGCGACTGCCAGATTTGTGGCAGACGCAATAATGATGGTCAGGCCCAACGTCAAAACAAAAACGCTGCTAGTTTTGTTCGTTGTCGGAGTCGTTGGCAGATCGGCTACTGTCGTTATGAAAGCGCGATTCGAGGTTGCTGGGGTTGTATTCATCATAATCTCCTTTCTTCGTTCATGGATTCTGACAGGCACTATCGCAGCCGTTGGGCGCGCTTGCGTGCAGCCACGGATCTGCGACATTGCCGTTCCACGCGGAAATCTCCTGCAAAACGATTGTCCAGCCATCCGGAATGCCGTCGTTTTCTTTTGTAGTTGTCCCGCCCGGCGCGAAGCTCGGAATGGCTTGGTTCCCGACGATGATATGCATGGCCAGTGTCTTGGTGACGCCCCCATCAAACCCGTCCACATAGGTGGACGCGGGATATTCCATGTAGGAGACGGCCACAAGTTTCCCGTCGACGAATTCGAATAACTGGCTGTCGGTCTGCCAAGATAAGACGAGATCGTGGAAATTGGCAGACCAGTTCAGAGGCAATTCCTCAAACGGCGGGTCGCCTTCAGGATGATAAACATATCCACTGCCGTTCGCCCAGTAGACGGGGTGTGGCGGCGTCTTCCAGGGCGCGCCGTAAATATTCGGCGTGCCGTAATCGAACTGGGCGCCGGTCGCCACCGACATGGAGTTGTACCAGCGCGGGTAGTTATCGTTCAGATCTATTTCGAACGCTTGACCCGGTAGCTGCACCAGAGACGTGGGCGTTCCATAACCCTGGTAAGGATTACCGCCCGGTCCGGGGGATTTTTCAGACCCGGAAAACATCCAAATTGGCGCCCAGGAATAGGGGCCGGCTGGACTCTTATAGCGAACCTTGATCGTCATTCCGGGGCGTATTTCCGCGGGCACGCGGATCATTCCTGCGTACACATGGCCCGGTGAGCAGTCCGTGTGGTTTTGCGAGCAGATCGCGCGCAAATGCAAACCGTCCCCTTCCATGACGTGTACATCGTTCGCATCCCCAAGCTCGTAATGACGGGCCACCGCCGCGAAAACATTGTTGCCGCTCTGGCCGGTGTCCATAGGACTGCCGAGTGTTTGCGTTAGGTTGCCTACGATGTAGTTCATATAGAACATATCTCGAACCGATTCACCGGTTCGCAAATTGGCGTCGTGCTGCTCGCTGCCCATTACCAGCGAGAACAGGTTCGTTGAGCCTATCGCTAACTCCAAATGGTCGCCTGGAGTTGCTCTCTGATTAAATGGCAGCGGCTGTGTCGGAGTACCAAACGTCGGAAAATTCGGCTGTGTGCAATACCTCGCGGTTTCATCGCTCCCAGGGCTGTTCGGATGGCAATAGTCAATTTGCCCCTTCACAATTGCTGGCTTCAGGGCAATCAGCCCAATCGCCAATATGTACGGGCCCAACCGCCCGTAAAACGTCTCCCGAGACTGGTCGTGTTGTGGATTTTTCGAACACGCTGATGCACGCGATCTCTGGAGTCGAGGATATTTGTTGCAAGGAGAATGCATAAACACTCATTCGATCGGGATTTCCACCTTCGTCCTCCCGAACCTGGCCAGTATATGTCACACCTTGCTCGCGCAGGAGCCTCCCCTCACCATGCGTGATTTTGTGCTTGCTCCTCGTGTTCGAGCGACGGCAACGAGACCAACGGTGATTATTGCAAGGTAACTGATCGAAAAGATGTTTGCTATTTTCGAGCCGGTTACGCCCTTTTAGGGCCGTGCAGTCTAGGGTGAATTAAGAGCGCTAGCCGCCGGTGCGTCAGGGCAACCCTCGTTGGCGTTTGGCATCTCCCTGGGCCGTCGGAAAGCGTGACCACACGATCGAACTTATGGGCCAGCAAATGACATTCCTCAATAGTGCCGCCGCGCAGACAGGCAAGTAGAACAGGTGTGGGTTCCAGTCGGCGCCCGATGATAAAGCCACCCACAGCTCACCCGGAGTCAGCCACGCCATTGCTAGAGTGATGCATTCATCAAACCAATTCCTTTGATGGCCGCATACCGCAGGGCTGTGCGTCCCAAAACAATTCCGGCGATCGCCCACAGAAGCGTGAAGCGCTTCGCCGTCAATTTCTCGATCGAACTCTCAGTGCGCGGCGCTTAATGGTTGATCCGTCGTTCGCCGCGGGGGCCGCCGCATCACAAACGGCAGTGGAACAAGAATGATCATAATTGCACTCATGATCCAAAAACTGTTGACAAAACTAAGCGCGCTTGACTGAGCCTGAACCGTCTGATACGCCATTGCCATCGCCTTTTTCGTAGCAGTTATCGCATCAAAGCCCTGCGACATAAACACATTTTTCAGTCCGCTTAATAGCTGCTGAAAGTTGACATCGGCATTAGTCGTATGAGCGGCGAAGCTCCTTTGGTGCGTTTGATTCTGACGAGCCAGAAACGTGCTGAGCAGCGACGTTCCCATGGCTCCGCCAATGTTGCGCGCGAAGTTCGACAGGCCCGAAACTTGATTGTTCTTCTCGCGAGGAACGCCGATGTAGTTCAACGTGCTGATCGGCACGAAAATAAGCGGCAGGAACATGACTTGACTCATGCGCAGCAGCACGATGCTGCTGAAGTTGATCTGGAGATAGATCACCGTCATCACGTGCAGAGTGATAGATGTGCCGAGAAACCCGAGCGCGACAAGAAAGCGGGGGTCGATCTTGGATGCAGTCAGGCGTCCGGCGATCGGCATCATGAACATGAGAACGACTCCGCCAGGCGAGAGTGCCAGGCCGGCGCGTTCGGCCGTATAGCCGAGACTACTCTGCAAAAACTCGGGAATCAAAACCGTCGAGCCGAACAGCACAATGCCGAGTACAAACGAGAAGAAGACAGCTGTCCCGAAATTTCGGTTTTTCAACAGGCGCACATCGACGATCGGATTTTCGTGATACCACTCCCATAAAAAAAACGCGACGAGCACCGGAACGGCTATGCACGACATGGCGGTGATCAGCCCGGAAGAGAACCAGTCTTTCTCCTGTCCCTTGTCGAGCACAATTTGGAAACAGGCGACACCAAGCACGATGAGCGCGAGTCCGATGTAATCGATTGAGATGCTGGAGCGCTTCTCTTCGGCGAGCCAGGGCGGGTCTTCCACCAGGCGCTGGGTAAGAAATAACGAGAGCAAGCCGATGGGCAAATTGATAAAGAAAATCCAGTGCCAGCTGTAATTATCGGTTATCCAGCCGCCCAGGGTAGGGCCAATGGCGGGAGCCACCACCACCGCCATGCCATACATGGCGAATGCCATGCCTCGCTTTTCGGCTGGAAACGTATCGGCCAGAATCGCCTGCTCTGAGGGCTGCAGGCCGCCGCCGCCCGCGCCCTGCAAGACGCGCGCGACGATCAGCATCGGAAGACTCGACGCGATCCCGCAGAGGAAGGAACAGCCGGTGAACAAAGCCACACAGAGCATGTAAAAGCGCTTGCGTCCGATGCGCGTGGAAAGCCACCCGGAGATCGGAAGAACGATCGCGCTGGAGACCAGGTAGCTGGTAAGCACCCAGGTCGCTTCTTCGTAGCTCGCGCCGAGCGAACCAGCAATATGCGGCAGCGAGACGTTGGCAATGGAAGAATCCAGCACTTCCATGAAGGTGGCAAAGGTTACCGTCATCGCCACGATCCACGGATTATGCGAAGGCTTCCAGTCGCCGTGCCGAACTGTCTGCCGCGCCGCCAATGCTAATTTCCAATCCGCACGTCGGGTTCGACCGACATACCTGGCCGCAGCAGTTCGAGCCCACTCTGGTCGGGCTTGAAGCGGATGCGTATTGGGATGCGCTGCACCACTTTCACGAAGTTGCCCGTGGCATTTTCAGGCGGCAGCACGCTCGCCACAGCACCCGTCGAGCCGCTGATATTCTCTACATACCCATGGAAGTCCCGCTTCAGAGCGTCTACATGGATGGTGGCAGTCTGATTGGGGCGAATGTTGCGAAGCTGTGTCTCCTTGAAATTAGCCGTGACCCAGATATCGCTGATTTGGGCAATTTGAAATAACTGCTGACCTGCTGAAATATGGGCACCCACTTCGGCGGAGCGGCGCATGATGATGCCGGCCACCGGCGCGGTGATCTTGCAATAACTCAATTTAAGTTGGGCTTGCTCCACTTGTGCGGCGGCGCTCTTGGCGCTGGCTTCATTCGAGCGCACGGTGGCGCGTTGAATGGCGATCTGGCGGGGGGCATTATGACGGAATTGAGCCAATCTGTCTTGGACTTGCTGCAGTTGCGCCTTACGCTGATCGACCACCCGGTCCGCTGATCGCAGGCTCGCATTGTTAGCCGCGACGGTGGCCGCTTGCGCTTTGGCCGCCGCGAGCGTTTGGTCAAATTCCTGCTGTGAAACTTCTTCTTTCGCGATCAGAAGTTTATAGCGTGCAAGATCGGCTTGAGCTCGCGCGTTATTTGCCTCTGACTCGAGGAGTTTGGCCGCCGCCGACTCGCGATCCCGCTCGGCGGCGCCCAAGGCCGCTTCTGCATTGGCCACATCGGCCTCGCCGGTTGAAATATTCGTGGTGTTTGCCACTTCGGTAATGGGAATATTGGGCTGCTGCGCAAAGACCATGCTGCGGGCCTGCGCCAGCTGCGCGAACGCCTGGTCCAATGCTACTTGATAATCACGAGGATCGAGATCGGCTAGCGGATCACCAGCCTTCACGGTCTGGTTGTCATCGACGTACACGCGCGTGATGGTACCGTCCACGCGCGCGCTGATCGGATTCAGATGAGCGTCAACCTGGGCGTCATCGGTCGACTCAAATTCGCGCACATGCAACCAGTAAAGAATGCCCGCTGCTGCCAGCACCAGCAAAACTGCAAAAAAAATCAAGAAGGCGCGATTGCGTCCGCGTTGAGGCCGCGGCGTGTTGGCTGCGGGAACGATCGGATCGGCCGGAGCCGCCGCGGGCTTCTCGATCGTGTTGGGCTCCCGGGTTGTGGTGTCCTGGGTTTGGTCCTGCGTAGTCATGGGTGATTCCCCTTCAGCAAATCTGGCAAGTCCACCTCTGCATCTCCCGTTGCTCTCGCTAAGCTCAACCGTGCCAGATCGAAGGAAAACAGACTGGAAATGTAGTCGCTTTCGGCGGCTGCTACCTGTTCCTGGGCCTGTACAACCTCTACCGTGGTTGCGACACCGGCCACGAACCTGTCACGGGATTCAGCAAGAGTCTCGTTCGCATATTTACGATTATCGTCAGCAAGGTGAACCTGGCCGACCGAGGTTTTAAGCTCGATCAGGGCATTGCGCACGTCCTGTTCGACCATGGCGCGCGTATCCGCCAACTCGGCGCGCCGCTGGTCGAGCGTGGATTGCGCTTCTTGAATATCGCCCCTGGTTCGACCGCCCTGCCAGATAGGTACATTCACTGTTCCCGTGACCGCGAATACTCCGTGCGAGCTGGTCGGATTCGGACCGAGAGTTCCGTAATCCCCGTTTAACGTGATCGATGGCAGGCGCTCGGCTCGCGCCGCCGAGAGAGCCTGCTGGGCGGCATTCACTTGCGCTTGCAGCGCCTGGAGATCGGCTCGCCGCTCTTCTGCCCGCCCAATGGCAGTCGTGGCGGCCGGTACCGCGACATCGCGATAGATCAACGGCTCCGCTAGCTGAATTTCCCGACCCTGCGTAAGGCCAATCACCCGCGCAAGAGCCAGCTTCTGTTTCTCGAGGTCGGCTTCGAGAGAGCTTAATCGCTGCTTCTGCGTCTGTAGTTCAACCAGGGAACGCATGACGTCGATCTTGGAATTGGTTCCGGCAAGCTTGCGCGTGACCGCTTGATTGTAGACCGCCTGGGCATTATCAACCTGCGACTGCTGTGAATTTACACGCGCCACGGACGCCACGGTCTGGAGGTACGTTCCGCCGACCGCCAGCACCACCAGTTCACGGGCATCTCTAGCGGAGAGCACGGAGGCATGCTCGGTTTCTTTCGCGGCTTTCCAGTTCCGCCGTTGCACCGGATCGTAGACCGACAGGCTCAGCGTGCCTTGCAGCTGCGAGTAACTGAACGGACCGACTACCGAAGGAATCGAAAAATTGAGACCGGGCGGCAACTTGAACTGAAATCCATAGGCAGCCAGATTCACCTGCGTCTCCGTTTCGCTAGCATTCGCCGAGATGTTGGGCAGCAGGGCGCTTAAAGCCTGAATGCGTTCCGCGCGAGCCGCCCGCACACCGTTCGTGGCCGTAATCGATCCTAAGTTCGCCTTCAGGCCTAGCTCGAGGGCCCGTGCCAGCGTAAGCCGTACCGGGCCGCTCCCTGGTATCGCTGCCTCGACACTCCCGCCGTAATTACCCGTCACTTGCACGGAGCTGTTGAGAGTAGCCACGCCGCTCCCCGGAGCCGCCGACTGTTGGGCGCTAACGGAACCGGATTGGCTCGTGCGGCCGGATGCCGGAAGCGGCGTGGCACGGCTTGAGCCGGCCGATCCGGTTCCCGTCGTCAGCGTCTGTGCGGAAGCGAGGCCGCCGAGCATGAGCAAAAGCAGGGTTGTGTTAATTTGAAAACACATCGCGCGCCAATAAATACATTCATACATGTACCATATTTCATACACGTGTGTATATAATTGTGGTGTTTATGGCGGTTTATAAAGCTTCAGAATTCACTGGCCGCCCACTGACTCTCAACAAACACCAACAAAGAACCGAAGCCACCAAACGGAAGCTTTTGCGTTCGGCTTTGCGGGTCTTCTCGCGTGATGGCTTCGAGGCGACGCGCATCGACGATATTGCCGCTGAAGCCGGCTACACCCGCGGCGCCTTCTACGCCCACTTTCCATCGAAAGAAGCTCTTTTCTTCGCGCTTGTTGAAGATCAATCCGGCAAACACGTGTTAGCGTTCAGCAGAACGTTCGAAAAGTGCCGCACTGCCGAAGAACGTCGGCTTGCTTTTCGCAACTACTATGTCAGTAAGGCCTGTGATCGCAAGTGGTCGATCCTTATTTTGGAATTTAAGCTGTATGCCTTACGCCGCCCCAAATTGCGCGCGAAATTGGCTGACAACTATCGTAGTATTCGAATGAATATGAGATGGGGAGAACTGGGGCGAACGCTCGAGGGACAAGCCGGCTGGCCCGCGGAAAACAAGGAATTGATCCGGGTCATTTTACAAACCATGTTGCATGGTTTGGTGGTGGAGCGGGCCTACGACCCATCCAGCGTTTCTGAAACCGAATTATCGACACTCCTGGGAATGGTCTTCGACGTGATGTTTACACTGCCGCCGCTTGGCCGGGAAGTCTGATACCGATGCAGAGGCCCACGCTCGTTTTCATTGGAGGCTTCCTGGGCGCCGGCAAGACCACACTTATGTTGCGAGCGGCGGAAATTCTCCTCAACCGCCGCCTACGCCCTGCCCTCATTACCAACGATCAAAGCCGCGAACTGGTGGATACCGCGCTCGCCACGACAGCGGGCTTTCACACGGCCGAAATTGCCGGCGGTTGTTTCTGCTGCCGCTTCACCGACTTAATCGCCAGGATAGAGGACCTCGCCAGGTTCGAACCGCAAGTCATTCTCGCCGAGCCAGTCGGCAGTTGCACCGATATTTCCGCGACTGTTTTGCAGCCCATCAAGGCTCTCTACCGTGACCGCTTGCACTTAGCGCCATTCACCGTGCTGGTTGATCCCGCAAGAGCTCACGCCATGGCGCACAAACCCGACGCTTTGACGGCATATCTATTCAGGAATCAGATTGCCGAGGCCGATTTCGTTTGCCTGAATAAAGTCGACTTGCAATACAGCGAACCAGCGCTTTCAGGCGGCATCGACTTCTTGCTGAGTGCGCAAACGGGCTTCGGTGTCGCGCAATGGCTCGACGCGGTGCTGGCAGGAGGCGAATCCGGCAAACATATTCTCAATGTCGATTATGAAGTCTACGCAGCGGCTGAAGCAGAGCTCGGCTGGCTGAACTGGCATGCCCACCTGGAATCGCGCGAACCGCTGAATGCGGCCTCGCTGATCGGCCCCTTCCTCGACTTGCTCGATGCCGCGCTGACCCGGAAAAACATTCCCATTTCACACTGCAAAATTCTGGATCGCACAGACTCTGCTGTGTTGAAAGCGAGCATCTGCCACAACGGCGAAGAGCCATTCATCCATGGCGACCGAACGGCAGCGCCGGCTTCATCGCATGAGATCATCCTCAATTTGAGAGCGGAGGGCGACCCGCTCACGCTGCGCGACATCGTCGCACAACTCAGCAATGAGCTTCCAGGAACCCTGACGGTCAAACTATTCGACGCTTTCCGACCAGCCCCGCCGGTTCCCCACCACCGCTTCACCCACGCCATCTGATCGATTCGACTGCTCTATCATGGCTGTTCAGGGCGCAATGAACAAATCAATCGGCGACAACCTGTTCCCGAAAAGCATGAGCTTCGCGGAAGGTCTGCAGCTCTTAAAAAGGTCGGGATTCGATGGGGTCGAGCTCTGGCTCGGAGATCGCCCTTGGTTCCAGATGAAGACCACTGACGCGGCGTTGCGTCAGCTAAAAAGCCAGATCGCGGACGGCGGACTACAGGTATCCGACATAGCAAATTCACTCGACTGGGAAGAAAATATTTCAGCACGCGATCCCGCCAAGCGGCAAGCGGCCCTCCGGCACGTGGAACGCCAGATTGAGGCAGCTCAGATCTTCGGCTGTGATGCCATTCTGATTGTCGCGGGCTTGGTTACAAGCGAAACGCCATATCTTGAGGTTTACAACAGGTGTCTGGATTCGCTGGCCAAACTCGCGCCGATCGCAGCCCGGGCGAGAGTGAAAATCGGCGTTGAAAATTGCTGCTCGGAACAAAAGTTTCTACTGAGCCCACGTGAATTTCAGAAATTTTTAGAGACGGTGAACAGTCCGTGGGTGGGCATCCATCTCGATGTGGGCAACATTCACGACACAGGCTTTGCCGAACAGTGGATCGAAATACTCGGACCGAAAATCACGCGCGTTCACCTGAAAGATGTTCTGAAACACCGTGGCCGTTGCGGAGAGCAGAGTGTTTATACAAACCTGTTCCTCGGCGACAACGACTGGCGCGCCATTCGCGATGCATTCGACAAAGTCCACTATGACGGCTGGTTGATCGCGGAAATGGAATCCCGGTATCGATTCGCACCGGATCAGCAGTTCATTGACACATCGGCAGCCATGAGCCGCGTCATCAGCCGCAACTTATGACGGGCAAGCAAAGCCGGCGCGGATTTCTACAACAGAATCTGCTGCTCCCATGTCTTTCGAGCGCTCATCTCTTCGAACCCGAAATTCTCAACGATTCCTGGTGCTTATCGCAGGAATCCGCCACCGGCTACCGAAGCTTAGAGGCGGCGTTCGGCGGCCGTAACATTATCGTGGCAGCGGGACTGCGCACGGTCTCGATGGCGCGTCTCCACGAACTCCACAAGCGCGTTAATGCCGGGGCATGGCTGATTTGGGAGCGCGCCGCCACCTTTGCGGAGCAGACAGTCAGCGAATTCGATGCACGCTTTGCCCAGATCTTCGGCATCCGGGCAATCGAAGGAACTGGCACGCAGACGCTCTATGTTCGCTATCTATGGCCAGCGCCCACACTAGTCAGAAGAATGGGCAATCTTCCCCGTTTTGAACCCGCGACGGCTCAGGTCATCGCCACTCATGCAGGCGAACCTTGCGCGTTTAAACGGAACTTCGGAAAAGGCAGCGTTATTTACTTAAGTTCGATGCTGGGACCGCAGTTGGCGGCAGCCGACGAAAGCTCAAAGCTGTTGCTGGAAACCCTTCTTCGAAACTGAACCACGCTCGTCGGCAAACCCTCAAATCTTTAAAAACAACTTCCGCCGGTACATCCAGAAAAGCAAAAACCAATACGTAAGCAAGGTGGCACCGCCCAACATCAGCGTGTGAAAGCTCGGCCCAAAAATATCAAATGGCCGGTCACCCAAATGGATCCGAAAACTCCGTGTAATGAAGCCTTCAAACAAATGAGCCATCATGTAGGCCGCAATCGAATTCATTCCGACCACGACTAGCGGAAAGGCCCACTTCTTGTACCCCTTCACGTCAATCACCCAACTAAATGCCGCCAAAAAAAAGAAGCAAAGGCCGCCGCTGAACAATGTCCAGGCCGGAGTCCAAATGCGTTTCACGATCGGGCAAATTCCCGTAAAATGAAGGAGCAGCCCAGCCGCGATACCGATGGCGCCCGCGGCGAGAAAACGCTTGATCGGGATCTTCGGAGCAAAAGTCCTGAACCATCGCCCCGCAACCAAACCGAGTATCATCGTCCCGAGCGTTGGTATGAAACTCAAGGTTAAGTAGCCGCCATCATTGTCCACGAACGGCCTTTCCCTCGGAAACAAATTCAAGAACCATTGATCGAAGGCATTGCCTAAATTGCTGTTCTTATTCCAATGCGCGGCAAATCCAGTGAAGTGATGCGGCCAGTTCTGGGGGACGTCCACCGCCGGATAGTTGAAGTTCGCGCCCGGCGCCGGGTAGAGCGCCCATGCGAGCCAGTAGCCCGCCAGGATGACGCCGAACGCCGTCCACTGCCAGCGCGGCGACCGAAAGCCAAGGAGGTAGAGAATCGGATAGCCGAGGCCGATCTGAGTCAATGTATCTTCGAATGTGAAATAGGTCTGCGATCTGTCGAGCGACCGCAGAAAGAAGCCAAGGCAGATCAAAAGCAGAGACCGCCACAAGGCATGCACAAACATCGAACCGGGTTGCCCGCCGCGGCGCAAACGGCTTGCAATCGAATACGGCAGCGCGACCCCAACCAGGAAAGAAAACCCCGGCTGAATCGTGTCATGCAGCGAGCAACCGGCCCACTGAACGTGGGTCTGGTTGAAAGCGAGTATCTGCCAGAACCAGTTCCCCGGATGCAGCGCGGAAACGCGCGCCAGGTTCAAGACTTCGGCCATCATCAGGACCATTACAAAGCCGCGATAAGCGTCGACGGCCACATTGCGGGCAGTTCCAGGCTGGCTTACCGGCGCGATGATATCCACGTCAGATTTCTGCTGCTCTTTGTAGATCGTGTCACTCACGAATCGCCTCACAATCAATGAAAGGAACTGACAACGAATCGAAGATCCCTATAATATACACCGAAAGTCAAAATGCGTCCCTTAGAAAAGAAAGTGAAAGCGAGAAACACGTCTCGCGCTGCGCCCACCCCGAGATTTACCCTGTTGGCGGACGAGCGCCGGAGGGAGATACTGTTGCTCCTGCGAAAAGACGGACGTGTATCGGTAGAGGATCTCGTGCGGCGTTTCCAAGTTTCGGCGGTGACGCTGCGGGCCGATCTCGGACAACTCGCAAGCCAGGGAGTTCTCGAGCGCTCGTATGGAGGCGCCCTGTTACCGCAAGAGGGAGCCGAAGACTTTCCGCTGAGCGTCAAGAGCTCGATCCATCACGCTGAGAAAGTCCGGATTGGCAGAGCAGCGGCGCGGCTGATCAAGGCTGATCAGACGATCATTCTCGATTCCGGCACTACCTCGCTTGAGGTAGCGCGCGCCCTTAAGCGCTCTGCGACGAAGCCCTTGACCATAATTACGCACGCTCTGAACGTGGCCCAGGAGCTCACTTCCGTCCCCAGCGTTTCGGTAATTATGATAGGCGGATTAATGCGGCACGTATCGGGTTCTTTTGTGGGCCCCCAGGCAGAACGCGCTATCCGCGAACTACACGCTCACCATCTTTTCCTCGGGGTGGACGGGCTCGATCCCGAGACTGGCTTGTCTACCCCCGACCTCCTCGAAGCTCAGTTAAATGCTTTGATGCTACAGGTCGCCGACGAGACCACGGTCATCGCCGATTCGAGCAAGCTGGGGCGGCGCAGCTTGTCGATTATCGCCCCAGTGCGAACCGTTCAGCGCCTCATTACCGACCGCCAAGCCCCCGAGAACATCTTAAGCAGTATTTCGCGGCTCGGAGTCCTGGTTCACACCGTCTGAGACCTGGCGCTTCTTGACATTGTTCGAGCGTCAGACATACACTCTCACAAAGGAAAGAACACGAAAAACACCGGAAGCTATCGAAAGGTCGCTTCCCCACGCCTGGCAGTAAACTTCATCGCCCTGCAGGAGTTCACATGACTAAGAATATGTGCCGCATGCTTGCCCTGGCGTTATTTGCCGCCGGCGTTTTGCTCGCCCAGAAAGACACCGCTGCTTTGGTGGGAGAAGTCAAGGACGCGTCTGGCGCCAGAATAGCGAATGCGGCCGTTATCGCGACCGAGACCGGCACCGACTTCTCGTATCACGCGCAGAGCGATAGCAACGGAGAATGGACCATCAGCCCGGTGCGCATCGGAACCTACCGCATCTCGATATCGGCGAAAGGATTCAAGACTTCAGTAGCCGGTCCGATGACACTCGACGTCCAACAAAGACAGCGCGTCGATGTTTCGCTCGAGCTTGGGCAGGTCAATGAGACGGTAGAAGTCCATGAAACCGCACCTTTGCTCGAAACCGACACCTCTGAGCGTGGCCAGGTAATTAATAGCCGCACGATGGTTGGCTTGCCGCTCAATGGCCGGAACCCGGTGCAGCTCGCCCAATTGACGGCGGGCGTCACCGTGAGCGAACCCGGTGCGCGAGACGAAAGCGGTTTCGGGTTCAGCGCCAACGGCGCCAGATCACTTGAGAACAATTTCCTGCTGGACGGCATTGACAATAACTCCAACTTGCCGGATCTTTTGAATGAAACAAATTACGTCGTGATGCCGTCGGTGGACGCGCTGCAAGAGTTCAAGGTCCAGACCGATTCTTACGGCGCCGAGTTCGGCCGGGCCACAGGAGCAGTAGTCAACGCCACGGTGCGCAGCGGAACCAACGAATTCCACGGGGTGCTCTACGAGTTCTTGCGCAATCAGAACCTGGATGCACGTAACTTCTTCGACGCCTCGATTCCGCCCTATCATCAGAATCAATTTGGCGCGACTCTGGGGGGCCGCATCATACGCGACAAACTCTTCTTCTTCACAGACTATGAGGGCCTGCGCATCCGTCAAGGACAGACCCTGACTTCACTCGTCCCCACAGCCGCACAACGCTCCGGCGATTTCTCCAGTCAACTCAATCTAAGCTCACCCACCGGCACCTTGGACTGCAATGGGAAGCCAACTTACAGCGGTGAGCTGTTCGATACAACCTTGACGCAGCCCAGCGCGAGCAGCCCTACCGGCTACTGCGGCGTGCCGTTTGGCTATGACCGCAACGGAAATCCTTCCAACGTGATTCCCGCTTCCAAGATCGACCCCTTAGGTGCAAAACTTGCGCAACTCTATCCCATGCCGAATGCGAATGGTTTGGGGTACAACTATTTGCTGAACCCTGAACTTGTGACGAACCGGAACCAGGGAGATATCCGCATCGATCAGGTTTTTTCGTCCAAGGACAGCGCGTTCTACCGCTTCAGTGTCAGTCAGGAGCCTTCCACCATTCCCTCTCCCCTTCCGGGCCTGGCCGACGGCGGCGGGTTTTTTTCCGGCATTCAGCAAAACAATGGTTACAGCCTGGCCATCAGTGAGACACATATTTTCTCGCCGACCCTCGTCAACGAACTGCGGCTCGGTTACAACCGGCTGCACTCCAGCCGCGATCAATTCAATTACGACCAGAACGTCTCGGGGTCCATTGGCTTCCCGGGCGTCCCGTTTGCGCCAGGCACCAGCAACGGCGGCCTTCCTCAGCTTACGTTCAACGACATGTCTAACCTGGGCAGTCCCACTTACTTGCCGTCTAATGAAATACAAAACACTTATAGCGTTTCCGATACCTTCACTTTGATTTCGGGAGGCAACACCTGGAAGATCGGCGGCGAATTTCGTCCCGAAGAGTTCACCATTTATCAACCGGCCGATCCACGCGGTTCAATGAGCTTCGGTACGCAATTTACAGATAATCCGGCCGATCCCGGCTCAGGCGGCAGCGGATTTTCCACTCTACTGACCGGCCAGCCCGACGGCGGAAACATCAACAATCTCAACAATGTCGACTACCTGCGCAAAACCTTCTCGCTCTTCCTGCAGGATGACTGGCATGCTACCAGCAAGCTCACGCTGAATATCGGCTTGCGGTATGAATATTTTTCGCCCGTGATGGAGCGCTTCAACGCCCAGGCGAATTTTAATCCAAATACCGGGGTCCTGGATATTCCGGCAAATAGCAACGTGAGCCTTACACCCACCCTGGCAGGTATTCTGCCGGTCAACCACAATGCCTCCGACGCCCTGGTCAATTCGGATTTGAATAATCTGGCGCCGCGGCTTGGACTCGCCTATCAAGTCACTTCGCGCTTTGTGTTCCGGAGCGCGTTCGGCATGTTTTATAACGGAGAAGAAAATGGACCTTTCAGCAATCCAAGCCCTGGCTTCAATCCGCCTTATTTCGACAGCCAGAGTTTTGTAGCGCCCTGCAGCCTTCCTTCTTACAACGCCGCCGCCGAAGACTGTTCCGTCCCCGGACTGCGCAACCTGAATCAAGGCTTCCCGGCAAACTCGCTCACGGATCCAAACACGCCGAATCTGTTTTCGATCGACCCGAATTTACGGACACCCTACGTATTGCAGTGGCATGGCACGGCGCAGTACCAGGCCGGCGCGAACACGCTTTTCGAAGTTGCCTATGTCGGGTCGAAGGGGACCAAGCTCTACACCTATCTGAACCTGAACCAGGCCGTGCCGACAGCCGACCCGTCGGCGCCAAGCGCTCCCAGACGCCCTTTCCCCTTCGTCGATAGCTCTATCGGATACCTGAACGCAGAGGGGAACTCCGAGTACAACGCGCTACAAACGAAGCTGCAGCATCGATTCGGGAACGGGCTGTCATTCATTGTCAATTACACCTTCAGCCACGCTCTCGGCAATGCCTCCAACGCGAACCTGGGCTCGCAGAATAACGACAGCTTTCGCTGGTCCGCGCAGCCGCAATGGGAGCATGGCAATCTCGATTTCGATGTGCGCCACCGCTTCATAGCGAGCTACAGTTACGAGTTGCCGTTCGGCAAGGGCAAACGTTTCGGAGGAGGCGCCAATACTCTGGTTGACCTGCTGATCGGCCGCTGGGAATTATCGGGCATTACGACCCTATCGTCCGGCACCTGGTACACCGTCACGGACGCCAATTCAAACTTTGCAAATTCAGACGGTCAGCAACGGCCGGATGCTGTCGGAGGCCAGCGCGCCACCGGCACGCCCTGCATTCCTGGTACCTTCTTCAACACCTGTGCCTTCACCGATCCTGTTCTCGGCTCGTTCGGCAATGTAGGCCTTAACACGCTGAACGGACCGGGCGTAGACAATTGGGATATCTCGTTGCTGAAGACCATACCGGTGGGCGAGAAAAGAAGATTTGAATTCCGCAGTGAGTTTTTCAATGTGGCGAATCACGCGAATTTTTTATTTGCCGCGCCCGGCCCACAGAATTCCAACAACTCGACTGTCTTGGGAACACCTACATTCGGTTACGTAACTGCCGCGAGATCGCCCAGGCAAATTCAATTCGGGCTAAAGTTCTACTACTGAGCGATCGTTGGCGGGCGGAGTTAGTCTGCGCTACGTTTCAGCCCGACCTCGCGGGCTTCGTCAATCCTCTCGCGGAACTGGCGCGCCCGCTCCCTGATGACGTCATATTTGCCGGCTTTCATCGCTTCCGCATCAACCAACTCGCCGCTGACGCCGACGGCGGAGCACCCGGCGCGGACAAACTCCGCCAAGGTGTCCAGGTTTACGCCTCCAGTTGGAACAAAATCAATTTGCGGAAATGGCCCGCGCAAGGCTTTGATGTACTTCGCTCCACCGAGCGCGCTACACGGAAACACTTTGATACCATCGGCGCCCGCCTCCCAGGCCGCGACGATTTCGGTGGGTGTTAACGCTCCCGGAAAAATCGCCTTCGAGTAGCGCCTGGCAAATTCAATCGTGCGCAGATTTAGGCTGGGTGTGACGAAGAACTCCGCGCCCGCTGACAGGCAGGCTCGCGCAGTCTCAGGATCGAGCACCGTCCCGGCGCCCAGCAGCACCTTGCTTCCAAAACGCTTTGCCACCTGCTCGAGGGCTTGCAAAGCGCCCGGCACAGTCATTGTGATTTCCACGCAGGGAATACCGCCTTCGCCGATCGCCTCCGCGGCTTGCACGGCCGCATCTTCACTGGTCGCGCGCACGATCGGTACGATGCCAATCGCTTTAATCTTCTCGATTGCTTGTGAACTATTCATTTTCTGGAAACAAGCCCGGGAGACTACCAGTTAGTAATCGAGCCATCCGGACGAAAGTAAGTTTGAGCACGGCTCGTGACGGGCTGAGTAATCTCTGTCACCGGCTTTAATTGCTGCATATCCAGCTCGACACCGAGCCCGGGGCGATCATTAGGGTACAGCTTGCCACTCTTGAAATCGAGGCACACGGGAAGGTGCGGCAGTTCCCTTCCCTGGAAGTTGTACTCCATTAAGAGCGGGCCCGAAAACGTGCCGAGCGAGTTGACAAGCGCCGCGGTGGCAATCGGGCCAGTGAAATGAGGCACCATACCGACGAAATGTGTCTCGCAAATAGCGGCAATCTTCATGATCTCAGTGATTCCGCCGACATTCGCCAGCGTTGCACGCACATAGTCGATGTCGTGGTTTTCAACGAGTGTGTTGAAGTCCCAGCGATTGCCCCACTCCTCCCCGGCAGCTAGGGGAACATCCACTTTTCTCCGCAAAATCGGAAGATCTTGTTGGAAAGCTTCAGCGCGTACCGGATCTTCCACAAAGAACGGCGCTTGATCTTTGATGAGGTCGCATCCGCGTATCGCGTCCGAAAGATCAAAGCGCTGGTGAAAATCGACCACCCAATCTCCATTCTTGCCGACTCCCTCCCGAGCCTGCACGCAATCGTCGTAAAGTTTGTTCAGCCGTTCTCGCGTGTTGTAGGTGGTGTTCGCAGGGGTGTCGGCGGCGCCCATGCGAAAGGCGCGATAGCCCGCCTCCACCGTAAGCTGCGCTCGTTCCCGCACGCTCATGCCAGCGTGCATGCCCGGGATAATGCCGGCCGTGTTATAGCACTCGCAATAATTGCGGACCATGCCGCCCAGCAACTGGTGTACAGGCATCTTTTGCACTTTGCCTTTTATATCCCAGAGAGCCAGATCAAGTGCGCCCAGTGCATCTTCTTTCTCGCGGCCTGGAGGATAGAAAAAAGCCCGCGACATATCCTGCCATAGCCGCTCAATGTATTGCGGATCGCGCCCGATGAGCCGTCCCGCGCACTGCTCGAGCATCTCTTTGGAGCCGCCTTCGCCGATACCCGTGATCCCGGCGTCCGTATCGATGAGCACCACATGATCGCTCTGATTGAATAGCGGACTCGGGTTCGGCGGAGTATAGACTCGCACCCGCGTGATTTTCATCGGTGGGATCAGAGCTCGCAATACTGGTGAGGCGCTGGAAAACACAGAGGCAGCGCCCAAGGCTTTCAGAATGTGGCGGCGGGTGAACAAGGATAAACGGCCTTAGTATATCGTCTGGGTCTGGCACTGCGCTATTTTCAGTTGTGGGCCACCGATCTGGGTTGCCAAAGAAGGAGCCATCCAAGCAATCGTGACTGATTTGATCGCCGCCAAGAATGTTTCGCAGCTCGTCGCTACCTTTGGTGAAATTATGTTGCGTTTATCACCTCCAGGGTTTGAGCGCTTTCTTCAGTCTCCGGAGTTCGTCGCGACTTGGGGCGGAGGAGAAGCCAACGTCGCCGTTTCAATCGCGCAACTCGGAGGCCGGAGCCGGTATATCACCGTCTTGCCGGACGACAATCCCTTAGCGGACGCATGTATCGGCGAATTACGGAGATTTGGCGTAGACACCCAATATATTGCTCGCGGACCTGGCCGACTCGGCGTCTACTTCGTTGAAGCCGGCGCGAATCAGCGGCCTTCGAAAGTTTTGTATGATCGTGCCGGCAGTGCCATTTCCGTCGCGCCCGCTGGCAGCATACATTGGGAAACAATTCTCGATGGCATTCGGTGGTTTCACGTTACGGGCATCACACCGGCCTTGAGCGAATCGGCCGCCGCGCTCGCCATTGATTCGCTGCGCACCGCCCGGCGCCTCGGCAGCAATACCTCTCTCGATTTGAATTTTAGAAAGAATCTTTGGAAGTGGGGACGCAAGGCGCAGGAGGTGATGCCAGATCTGCTTAAGCATGCCGACGTATGTATCGCCAATGAAGAAGATTGTCAGAAATGTCTCGGCATCACGGTCGAAGTGGATGTCGAGAGCGGCGTGTTGTCGGCCGATCAGTACAGGAAATTGGCCGAAGCCGTCCTTGCGCAATATCCGGACCTGAAGAAGATCGCCATCACGCTGCGCGAATCGCGGAACGCTTCCCATAACGGCTGGTCCGCTTGCCTGCACAACCGGAAAGAATTTCTGCTGAGCACAAAATATGAAATAACGCATATTGTCGATCGCGTGGGCGGCGGCGATAGTTTTGCCGCTGGCCTCATTTACGGGTTATTGAATCTATCGTCCGATCAGCAAGCTCTGGAATTTGCTGTTGCTGCCTCCGCGTTGAAGCATTCCCTTCCCGGAGATTACAGCCGCTTCAGCTCGAGCGAGGTCTTAGCTCTAGTAGAGGGTGGCGGATCGGGCCGTATACAACGTTAAGAGACATGTCTCGCTCGAACGACGTTCCGCGCAGAACCCTCTACACCGGCGCATCGATGCCGGCTATTGGATTAGGCACTTTCGGCTCGGATCATGCTCCTCACGAGCAGGTCGCCGACGCAGTAAAATACGCAGCATCGGTCGGCTACCGCCACTTCGACTGTGCTTCTGTTTACCTGAACGAAAATCATATCGGCAGAGCCCTCCGTGACGTCTTCCGGAGTGGAATCAAGCGCGACCAGCTCTGGATTACCTCGAAGCTCTGGAACGACAAGCACGGTGAAAACGATGTCGTAGCTTCTTGCTGCCAATCGTTAGCCGATCTCGGACTCGATTACCTGGACATGTACCTGGTCCATTGGCCATTTCCCAATTTTCACCCGCCGCATTGCGACGTATCCTCTCGAAGTCCGAATGCAAAACCCTATATTCACGAAGAGTTCATGAAAACGTGGCGCAAGATGGAAGAATTAGTCGATCTTGGCTTGACTCGCCACATCGGGACGTCGAATATGACGATTCCGAAGCTGAGACGGCTGCTGAGCGACGCGCGTATTCGGCCGGCCGTCAATGAAATGGAACTCCATCCGCACTTCCAGCAGCCGGAATTGTTTCATTTCGTGCGGGAGCACAACATCGAGCCAGTCGGTTATTCGCCGATCGGCTCGCCTGGACGCCCGGAGCGTGATCGTACGGCGAGCGATACAGTCGATCTGGAAGATCCCGTAATTCTGGCGATTGCCAAAAGATTGGACGTTCATCCGGCATTCGTGTGTATCAAATGGGCAGTGCAGCGAGGGCAAACGCCTATCCCCTACTCGACCAATCCGCACAACATTCTAAGCAACCTCCGGGCGGCCGGAGCAGAACCGCTTTCGTCGGCCGACATGACTGCCATCGCCCAAATCGACAGGAATTGCCGCTTGATTAAAGGCCAGGTCTTCTTATGGAAAGATGGACAATCCTGGCAGGACCTATGGGATGTTGAGGGCGACATTACTCCTCCCTGAACGAGAACAACATGAATCGTATGCAAGCCGCTTATCTGCCAGGCAACAGTACGGTTGAACTTCGCGAAGTCGCCCGACCCGCGCCCGGATATGGAGAAGTGCTGCTCCGGATGAAAGCATCGACCATCTGTGGCTCGGATATCCGAGCCATCTATCGAGAATACTTGGGAAAAGGACCCGAGCGTTATCAAGGCGTGATCGCCGGCCATGAACCTTGCGGTGTTGTTCTCGAAGTTGGCCCGGGGTGCCGTCGCTTCCAAACCGGTGACCGAGTCATTGTTTATCACATTTCGGGGTGTGGCCTGTGTCATGACTGCCGCCGCGGCTACGCAATCTCCTGCACCAGCGAAACGTACCGCAAGGCTTATGGCTGGCAGCGCGACGGCGGCATGGCCGATTACCTTCTCGCCGAAGAGAAGGACCTGATTGCTTTACCCGCTGAATTAACTTTCGCCGACGGAGCGCAAGTCGCTTGTGGCTTTGGAACCGCCTACGAAGGTCTGAACAAACTCGGAATTAATGGCCAGCATCGCGTGCTGGTCACGGGTCTAGGTCCCGTCGGCCTGGCGGTTGCCGCGCTATCACGTAAACTGGGTGCTGAAAAAGTGATCGGCGTCGATGTCACTCCGGCGCGGATTCATTTAGCTCTTGATCTGGGCCTCTGTGATGACGCATTCCAGAGCGATGCTGGAGCTCTCGACGCCATTAGGTCCGCCACCGGAGGGCACGGAGTCGAGCGCGCCATAGACTGCTCGGGTAATGCTTCTGCCCGCGCCCTGGCCATTCGGGCGACTCGAAAATGGGGCAAGATCGCTCTCCTGGGCGAGGGTGGAACAGTGGAGTTCAATCCATCCCCGGATTTAATTCACGATCAGAAAACCATCTACGGCTCATGGGTGACCTCCACCTGGTTAATGGAGGAACTTGTCGAACATTTGGTGCGCTGGAATCTTCACCCCGATCGCTTGATTACTCATCGCTTTCCCCTCGAGGGCGTATCGGAAGCTTACGCATTGATGGCGTCGGGTCAATGCGGCAAAGTGGCTATATGCTTCGATGAGGAATTGCGCGCGTAATCCGATAGGCTGCCGCTGGCGGGAGATTGGCTATCGTCCGCCCCATGCATTCCGCCCGCAGACCCAAACGGTTCAGGATAGAAGGCGGCACTGGACAGAACGGCCCATAAGTGAATTGATAAAGCGCGCCGCCGGGCCGCAAATAACTGAAGGCACCGGATAGAATCGCCATCTTCTTTCGGGGTGACATGGAAAGTAGCGGTAAACCACTGATCACTGCCCCGACCGGCGCACCTGAAAAGAGGGACACTTCATCCAGACAATCGGCGTCCGAATGAAGGACGCGAGCTTCCGGAAAACGGTCGTCGAGAATACGCGCAAGGTCGCCGCCGCATTCCACCAGTGTCAAGTCCTGTTCCCGGACACCGCGTGCTAGCAGCGCATGAGTAAACACGCCCGTCCCTGGCCCGAGTTCAAGAACAGGCCCCGTTTCAGGTGAAATCTCTGAAGTCATAAGATCCGCGAGCGCCGGGCCCGATGGTGCGATTGAACCCATGCCTAGCGGATTAGAGATCCACGCCCGCAGAAATGGAAGAAGGTCACTAGTACTCATAGTCGGTCGTAACAGATAGCAGGTATTATCCTTCGTAGATAGCAGTAACTCCATCGTTGCATACGCTCAATTGCATACGGGTGACAATGCGTTAGAGTGTTGCCATGGAAATCGTTCCCGGCAATGTTGCCGTGGTTACAGGAGCGGGCAGCGGAATCGGACGCGCCATGGCCCAGCGTTTTGCGGCGGCTAAAATGCGCGTCGTCCTGGCCGATATCGAAGAGTTCGCCCTTGAAAGCACTGCCCGCCAGATGAAGGAATCTGGAGCGACGGTCCTGCCGTTTCTGCTCGACGTTTCTCGATCCTCCGATGTGGAACACCTCGCCACTACCGCATACTCGGAATATGGCGCCGTCCACGTGCTTTGTAACAATGCGGGTGTTGCGGGCGGCGGGGCGCCCACCTGGGAGCATTCGCTCGACAACTGGCAGTGGATCCTGGGCGTAAATCTCTGGGGTGTTATACACGGCGTGAATGCGTTTGTGCCTCGCATGCTCGCGAGCGGCGAGGAAGGCCATGTGGTCAATACGGCTTCTGCCGCTGGTCTCAGGACTGGACCCTTTCTCGCCACCTATCACGCTTCTAAACATGCGGTAGTCGCTCTTTCCGAATCGCTGCATTTTGATCTGCTGCTGGCCCACGCCAAAGTACACGCTTCCGTGTTGTGCCCGGCGTTCGTCAAGACGCGTATCGCCGAGAGCAGCAGAAACAAGCCCGACCCGGCTGCGAACAATCCTGAATATCCGGAGGCGATGCGAGCCAAGGTGGAATCAGGCATGACTCCGGAAGAGATTGCCGAACATGTTTTCGATGCCGTTAGCCGGAATCAGTTCTGGATTCTCACGCACGCCGATTTTGACGGCCTGATCCGCGCCCGTTGCGAGGGCATGTTGAAACGCGAGAACCCGGTTCCTTACGTATGGAGCTGATCGTAGTTCGCGAACTACTGCCAACCGCCGCTGAAAATAGTTTTTATATAGTAGAACTCTTTCCACTCTCCCCTCCGTAATTGATTTAGCTCTTGTGGCGTAGAGTTCCGTTATTATCATCTGGTTCAATGAACCACTTGCCCCCCGGGCTGGTCGACATCCATGTCCACGTCTACGCCAGTACCGGCGAGAAAAACTCATATGCCGGCGACGAAGGCGTATAGCCGGACGGCTGCACCTTCCGCGCGGGCGTGACTACCGTGGCTGATGCCGGCTCATCCGGCTACAAAAATTTTGAAGACTTCAAAGAGAACATCCTTGACCGCTCAAAAACTGGTGTACTTGCGTTCCTCAACATTGTCTACGCCGGCATGCGCGGACCGCGCTTCGAAAACAATTTGGCCGACATGGATCCACAACCTGCCGCGGCAATGGCGAAGAAATATCCCGGGCTGATTATTGGAATCAAGACCGCTCACTATGCCGGCCCCGATGGACGCCCGTTGAGAATGCCGTTAAGGGCGGGAACTGAAGCCAACATCCCGGTATGCTCGATTTCGGCACCAACTGGCCGCAGCGTCCTATCTCTGTTCTAATGGGCGAGAAGCGTCGCAAGGGCGACATCTACACGCATTACTACTCGGGTCTCCATGACGAGTTGTTGTCGGATGGGAAACTCAACCCGGGCATGTGGGCGGGCAGAAAACCCGGCGTGATCTTCGATGTTGGCCATGGCGGAAGTTTCGCCTGGCGTGTGGCCGTGCCCGCCATTCAGCAAGGATTCCTCCCGGATTCCATCTCGACCGATTTACATATTGCCAGCATGAACACCGGCATGACGCCCACGGCACGTCCGCAACGTGACCACGAACGGCCATGGTGCTACATTTCAAACATTATTGCGGCCCTATAAGAAGCATGATTTACTCGTAGCGCAGGGCAACTAGCGGATCGACCCGCGTGGCGCGCACTGCCGGGATCAAACTGGCGGCGAGCGCAACCGCGGCGAGCACAAAGGCGGCGAGCGCCAACGAGAGCGGATCGCGGGCGCTCACTTGGAACAGCAGACTCGCAAGCAGGCGGGTAAGGACGAGAGAACCAACCAGGCCGATGGCGAGACCGATGGCGGTCAGGCCGAGACCGCTCTTCATGACGAGTTGCACGAGATTCCAGGATGAAGCGCCGAGGGCGGCGCGTAGCCCGAGTTCGTGCAGGCGCTGGGTGACGGTGAAGGAGATTACTCCGAAGAGGCCAATAGCGGCGAGCAGTAACGCGAGCGCAGCAAAGACAACCAGCAACCCGGTTCGCAGGCGATTGGGACCGAGCGATTCGGTTTTAATCTGCTCAAGCGGCTTGATGTCCGTGAGGGCCTGGTTCTTGTTGATTTTCCAGACGGCACTTTCGACGGATTTGATGAGGGACGTGGGATCTAGTGCGGCGCGAACCACGAGGCCGGCGCCGAGGGTGGGGCTTTGCGCCATTGGAACGTAAAGACCGGGGCTCGAATCATCCAGATCGTTTACTTTTTCGTCCGCGACTACGCCGACGATGAGCCAAGGGACATCCGGGCCGAGGGCGCGCTGGGCGGGAACGATCTGCTGCACCAGAATGCGCTGCCCGATGGGGTTCTGATTTTTGAAGAAGCGGTCGACCATGGTTTGGTTGATGACGGTAACGGGTGTGGCGCCAGAGCCATCGGTTTCGGCGAGACCGCGGCCGCGGCGGAGATGCATGCCCAGTGACTGGAAATACGAGGGGCTGATCATTTTGAAAAAGGCATCCGGTCGATTGGCTACATCAACTACGGGCTTGCCGGCAATTTGAAACGGCATGCCATAACCCCAACCGCCGAGCGGCAGGGCGGAGGTGACGGAGACAGCGCGCACGCCGGGCACGGCTTGAATGACATCAAGTATCTGGCGGTAATAGCCGTCCATGAGGGGTCCGGTCGAGAACTGTTTTTCGTCCATGGGAAGCCCCATGGTGATGACATTGGTCGAGTTAAAGCCGGGGTCGACCTGCTGGAGCCGGTAGAAGCTACGGATCAACAAGCCGGCGCCTGACAGGAGGATAAAGGCGAGAGCGACTTCGCTGACGATCAGGATGCCGCGTAGACGACGGCCGCCAGCGCCGGCTGTTGCGGAGCGGCCTCCTTCCTTGAGAGCACCGCTCGGATCGACGCGCGCAGCCTGGAGCGCGGGCGCAATTCCGAAGAGCACGCCGGTCGCGAGAATCAAGGCAGCGGTGAAGAGCAGAGCGCGCAAATCGAGCGAGATCACGGCTTCGGCAGGCAGGTAGAAAGGCGGCAGAGACGCCTTGAGCAAATCGAGAACACCGAACGCGACGACCAGGCCGGCAATGCCGCCGAAAGCGGAGAGTAACAGACTCTCGGTGAGAAACTGGCGCAGCAGTTGAGACGATTTGGCGCCAACAGCGGTTCGAATCGCGACTTCACGTTCGCGGGCCGAAGCGCGCACCAGCAGGAGATTGGCGAGATTGACACAACCGATAAGCAGGACGGCGCCGACGGCGGCCAGCAGAACCCAGAGTGAGCTGCGGAGATGATCTTCGACGTCGTGATCCTGATAGCGATCAACGGTGACACTCCAGCCTTTATTTGAGGCCGGGTAAGCGGCTGCGATGCGGGCGCCAATGCCGCGCATCTGCTGTTGGGCGGCGGTCAAGCTGACCGAGGATTTGAGGCGGCCCCAGACTTGCATCCAGTGGAAGTTGCGCGTCATATCCTGTGGAGCGAAGGCGAGCGGAGTCCAGATATCCTGCCAGTTGCGGTCGAACCGCGTACCGCCGGGAAGGACGCCGATGACAGTGTAGGGACGCCCGTCGAGCAGGATGCGACGGCCGAGCAGCGCGGGATCGCTGCCGAAGCGCGACTGCCAGATGCGGTGGCTCAAGACGACGACCTGCTCTTTGCCGGGCTGATCTTCATCCGGTGCAAAGGTGCGGCCGAGAGCGGGGCGAATGCCAAAGATGCCAAAGTAGGGTGCGGAGACACGTGAGCCGCGCAATTGCACTGGTTCACCGGTTCCGGAAAGAGTGACGGCACCCCCCGTTTCGGCGGCTACGGCGCTGAAAACAGTGTTCTGGTTTTTCCAGTCGAGAAAATTCATCGTGGAGACGCCGTTGCGATCGGAGCCGGGCGGCTTTTCCCAAATCTGGACGATCTGTTCGGGGTGCGGATAGGGAAGCGATTTGAGGAGTACTGCATCGACAAAGCTGAAAATGGCGGTATTCGCGCCAATCCCGAGAGCGAGAGTGAGGATGGCGACAGTCGAAAAACCCGGACTCTGGCGAATTTGACGAAAAGCGAAGCGGAGATTTTGGAGCAGTTCTTCCATAGGTGACTCGTTGGTCTGTACGCTTCAGACGTTCTGGGAGCTTCATCCGTTCGAATAAAACAAAAAAAGAGATGTAAACGGCACCGGTCTACGCCCGGCATCGGTGACGGTATCTCTCGGCAAGCATTTTCCGGCGTGCGGTTGGCGGATTGGCCGAGAGCGATTGAAGACGGAAAACAATGGACGAATTGTTGATCCGGGGACATGCGGTGAAGGAAGATGCAACCCTTATGGCGGACGGTGCGAGGAGAATAAGCATCGACACAAGCGGCGAGATCTCCGCGCAGCAGCAGGATATGGTGGAGTTGGATTTCACCATGTTTTGCCGTTGGCTCCTGGCCCTAGTCCTGACTCTTTGCGCTACGGCGCAGGACGAGACGCTCACGTTTCAAACGCATAAACCGTGGTCGGCGCGGATCAATTTAGAAGCAGACGTGGCCATGAATTATGGCATTGATCCCACTCTGCCGGAGCGGATCGAGACGTGGCGGCAGCATGGCTATCGCATCGAAGTGATGACTGGCGTGGCCTGGGGTCAGTATCAGGATTATTTGAACGGCCAGTACGACGGTAAGAAGCATTGGGACGAGGCGCAGACCGACAGCAACGGGAAGCAGATTTCACATGGCAAAGACGTGCCGTATATTGCGCCGGGTAGCGAGTATGGGCGGTATTTGACAGTCGGCGTCAAGCGGGCGCTCGATGCCGGGGCGGAAGCGATTTATCTGGAGGAGCCGGAGTTCTGGGCCCGCGGCGGGTGGTCAGAGAGTTTTAAACGGGAGTGGAAGGCGCATTATGGCGAGGAGTGGCACGCGCCGGATAGTTCACCGGATGCGCAATACCGGGCCTCCCAGCTGAAGTATTTTCTCTATCGGCGAGCACTCGAGCAAGTGTTCACGTTTGTGCGAGAGTACGGGCAGGCGCACGGCCGCACAATTCATTGCTATGTGCCGACGCACTCGCTGATTAACTACGCGCACTGGCGGATTGTAAGTCCGGAATCTTCGTTGATCCAGGTGGGAACGGACGGATACATTGCGCAGGTGTGGACCGGTACCGCGCGCACGCCGAATGTATACGAAGGGCGGCTGCGGGAACGGACCTTTGAGACGGCATATTTGGAATATGGCGCCATGCAGAACCTGGTGCGGGCGTCGGGACGGCGGGTTTGGTACTTGAACGATCCGATCGAGGATAATCCCAATCACACGTGGACCGATTACCGGCGGAACTGGGAGAGCACGCTGACGGCGTCACTACTGCAACCGGAAGTATCGCGTTATGAGATTATGCCGTGGCCCGAACGAATTTTCAATGGCAAGCATCCGGCCGGCGGGGATGGCGGCGACTGGGTCGGGATTCCGCAAAGCTACGCGACGGAGTTGCAGGCGGTGATACATGCGCTGGGCGAGATGAAGCAACCGGCGCGTACAGTCCGGTGGCAGCAGAGCGGGACGAAGAATATCGGGGTACTAGTGTCGGACACGATGATGTTCCAGCGGGCAGCGCCTGATCCATCGGACGCCAACCTGGGTTCCTTTTATGGCCTTGCGATGCCGCTGGTGAAGCGCGGTGTACCGGTCGAGCCGGTACAACTGGAGAGCGCGTCTCAACCTGGATTTTTGTCGCGCTATAACATTTTGCTGTTGACCTATGAAGGGCAGAAACCGGCGACGCCGCTGTTGCACGAGGCGCTGGCACGCTGGGTTCGGCAGGGCGGAGCGCTGGTGGTGGTCGACAACGATCAGGACCCCTATAATCGGGTGCGCGAGTGGTGGAATCAGGCACCCCTCCACTACCAGACGCCGCGCGAGCATCTCTTTGCGGCGCTTGGGTTGCGGCCTGACGAAACGGGTTTGCGGCGAGTGGGGAAAGGTTTCGTGCTGCGAGATGCGGCTTCGCCGGCAGCCTTGACTTACCGGCCGGACGGAGCGGACCACGTTCGGATACTTGTACGGAGAGCGGCGACAGCCATCGATTTGCCTTGGAAGGAGAGCAATGCACTGGTGCTGCGGCGGGGACCGTTCCTGGTGGCCGCCGGTTTGGACGAATCTGTTCCGGGCGCGAAGGTCGTGGTGCTGCACGGTAATTTCATCAATCTCTTCGATGCCGATTTGAAGATACTGCACGAATTTACACTCGAGCCTGGCACGCGGGCACTGCTGTTTGATTTAGATGTGGTTAAGAGCGACACACCGCGGGTGATCGCCGCTGCTTGCCGGGTGCGCAACGAACACTACGCAAATGGGACACTTCGTTTTAGCGCGGAAGGGATCGGCGATACGCAAGCTGTCCTACGCATGGCAACTCGCGAAGCGCCGACCCAGGTGCTGATAAACGGTAAACCTTTGGATGCGAGCGAGTATGATTTTGGCGCGGGCACGGTTCGCTTGCGTTTTCCAAACTCGGCGTCGTACGTTCCAGTGGAAATTCGTTTTAGCAAGAAGAGCACGCAGGCCGGTGGATGAATTCGAGGTGCGTGCTTGCCGTTCAGGGGATGGCGCTGCTGCTCGCGAGCGTGGGACGGATCGGCGGAGCGGCGCTTGATTTGGCTCCGTCGGCTCATCCCGGGATCGGGAATGCAGGGAAGACGCGCGAACTCGAGTGGGACGAAGAGCGAGATATTCAGGCCATCGAGATCGGTTTTGACGGTGCGGTGGCGCACGCGAAATCGATTGAATACTGGTGGAAGAACTGGCCCTATAACCGGCCGGAGATGCCTTCGATGGAAGACCCGATAGACGATCGCTGGCAGGGCGAGTGGCTGAAGGCAGAAACGAAAGAGAATTGCGAAGGGCAGATTTGCCGCTATACTTTTGAGCAGCTGAGAACGCGCGAGAATGCGCGCGCCAAGAATCTGCCGGGCACGGTTTACCGCCGCACGCTCAAAATTCGCATTTCATATGAGCAACCGCAGGCACACATCCGCTCGCTACAGGCGTTCTCGAGCACAAGCGCGCAGGTGCATCGGTTATCGGTCGAACTCGGCGTAGTACCCGCTTCGTTTTCCGTGTACAACGGGCAACTGCGCTCGGTCCATTCGAACCAATCCAAACCGAAGATATTTGAGCTGGAGGTACTGGCGGCGGACGCGGAGTTGCCCGGCTCGAATGACGATACGGTGGTCACCGTGCACGTTGGAGACTCGAGCTTCTCTTTCAAAGTAAAAGATCTGGCGGGCGGAGCAATGAGCATACCGGCGCGGCAGGCGCGAGTAACGGATTTGGGTGTGCAAGGAGAGAGCAAGCCTGCGAAAACCACGATTCGCTCCCGCATTGCGCTCCAACCGGAACAGACTTATGAACGCGCGGCAGCGGAGATTCCGGCGCTCGATCCGATCCGTCGCGAATGGGGTGGCCCTTTGTACTTGCCATTAGCGGCGGATGCGAGCTGGCAGAAATTCGCATTTGAAATTGGCGGGGATGTCTTTCTTAGCAAAGACGGCCTCAAGGCGAAGCCGGAAGAACGGAAACGCTTAGGCTGGGTGGGCGACCGGCTGACCTGGGGGATCGCGACTGGAGACCACGCCGTACACGCGGACGCGAAGAGAACAACGATGCGACCGGAAGAGGGCTATCTGCCGGTGGTGACACAAGCGTGGAAGGCGGATGGGCTGAGCTGGCAAGAGGAAGCATTCGTCACACTGCTGGACGGACCACTCGCGCCGGACGATCCAGTGCGCAACGAGCGAACCCCGGCCGTGCTGCTTTTGAGTGTGACCGCGCGGAATTCCGGATCCACGGCGAAACAGGCGACTTTATGGCTCGAAATCGGCACTGGAGACGACTTGCTGTTTTCGGCTGGACGCTTATTTGCCGGCAAAACGCTGCGCGCTGCCGTGAACGGTGCGGCGGCCGCAGTGGCGCCGCTACCTGGCGGCCGAAACCGCAAAGCTCTGAAGTTCTCTTTTGAGATCAAGCCCGGCGGAAGCAGGTCCATCGTTCTGAAACTGCCGGCCGTCACGGATCTAAGCGACGACGACAGCAAGGCGATCGATCGCCTGGACTACCTAGCACAACGCGAACGGGTGGAGGCATACTGGCGGACGATGATCGACAAAGCGGCCACCTTCCGCGTGCCTGAAGCAGTGTTCAACGATTTTCTGCGAGCCACAATCGCGCACATTCATCTAACCGCCACAAAAGATCCGGAGACCGGGCTGGTAATGCTCGGCGCAGCGAGTTACGTCTACGACGTTTACGAGAACGAGGCTTGCTATCAGGTGCTACTGCTTGATGCCCTGGGACAAAGTGCGGAGGCTTCTCAGCTGCTGAAACCGATGCTCTTGCTGCAAGGCAGCAAGAACTTTCCCGGCGTGCAGACTGGTTCCTATACGGGTGTATTCCACGGTGTCAGGATTTCCGATGCATTGGACTATACGGCGAACGGCTATGGTCTTGACCACGGAACGGTGCTCTGGACGCTAGCGCAGCATTATCTTTATACGCGAGACCAAAATTGGTTTCGGAGCGCATGGCCGCACATGCAGCGGGCCATCACCTGGATCGAACAGCAGCGTAAGTCGACGCAAGCCCGGACGGAGGATGGCGCCAGGGTTCGGCAGTACGGTTTGCTTCCGGCATCGAAACTGGAGGATAACAACGACTGGGCGAACTGGTTTTCGATCAATGCCTTCGCCTATGCCGGGATGGATCTCACGGCACAGATTCTGACGGAACTCGGCTACTCTGAAGCAGCGGTGGTTCGCGAGCAAGCCGACGGATACCGACGCGATCTGCGACACGCGGTCCTTCGGGCGGTGCAAGCCGCGCCGGTAGTGCAACTGCAGGACGGAACTTATCAGCCTTATGTGCCGACAACTCCAACGCGCCGCTTCCGTTTGTTCGGGCCGGAGCGCATGGATTACTACGCGCGGTATGGTCGTCCCCCATTAAAGCCGCTCCTGCGGCTGGGAGCCGATCGCGACACTCTCTGCGGAAGCGTGCTGCTGCTGATACTGGGCGTCTTCGACGCGCATGAACCGATTGCCGATTGGATCCTGAACGATTGGGAAGACAACGAAACACTTTCAAGCGGCATGGGTATGAATATCCACGGCATGACGGATGACGCCCGCTGGTTCAGCCAGGGGGGCATGGTTTTCCAAGCGAACCTGATCAATCCAATTCCGGTGTACCTCAAGCGGCACGAGATCCCGGCGGCGATTCGCAATCTATATAACGATTTCACCGCCTGCTTTTATCCTGGCGCGATGGCGTTTACCGAGGAGTTTCACCAATGGGTACACGCAAGCGGACCGTTTTACAAATCTTCGGACGAAGCGCGTTTCGTAAACCGGTTGCGTGACATGCTGGTGATGGAAGACCGCGACACGCTGTGGCTAGCCGCGGGCGCGCCGCGGCGCTGGCTCGAATCGAAGCAAGGAATTCAGGTGACGAGTGCGCCGACCTTCTTCGGTCCGGTCAGCTATTCGCTGCACGCGGGATCGAAGCCGCGCACGGTGGAAGGAATGGTGCAGTTGCCGGTGAGAAACTCGGCGGCGCACAGCTGGCTGGTCGTGCGAACACCTTCGCAGGAGTACCGGTCGGTGAAGGTGAATGGGCGTGGCTGGACACGGCTAGACCGGCCGAGGGAAGCGATCGAATTGACGGGCTTCGGCGGAACGGTTCGGGTGGAAATAGAGTATTGAGCGCTCGATTTGCCAATCGGCCGCGGTTTGGCAATCCACTCCCCTAGACAGGGCGCATCACTCTGGTGACGGCGGCGGCCATTTGTTTCCATTTGGAGCGTTCGGCGAGGAGCTGCTTTTTGCCGGCAGGAGTGAGGCGGTAAAAACGGGCGCGCCGGTTTGTCGAAGAAAGTTCCCATTTGCCGGCGATCAGGTCATTTTTTTCCAGGCGATAAAGGGCCGGGTACAGCGAGCCGTGATCAACAGCCAGCACATCGTCCGAAAGGCGCTCGATGGCTTTGGCGATTTCGTAGCCGTTGGCCGGTCCACCCTGCAAGGTCCTGAGGACCATCATGTCGAGTGTGCCCTGCAGAAGATCCATGCGATCCGTGCGTTTGGGAGCCATTAAAATTCTAAGGTAGCATGAGGAGCTTTTAGTCGACGCCTTACAGGTAGATCGTCAACTATATGAGCGGGAATGGAATGGAAATTCCCGGAAGCGGGACAAGCCGGGGAAAGTGATTTACGAAGCCGCTAGTAGTAAGTTGTTGCAGCGGCGAGGAATGTCCGGGAAAGCAGTCCGCGGCTCGAAACGTGCTGCTCTGTCCGGGCATGACACGACGAGCAGCGTTGGGAGCGTTAGCTGGTTCAGCGATGGCAGGCAAGAAGACGGAGGACGGGGGTGTCTACCGGTTTTTGACTGCACACTACAAAATCGAGGTCGGGACCGAGTTTCACGATCGGTTGATTCGATCCGATTTTCGATTCTTAGAGCGGGGGCGCGGGGAACACTTTTGCCTGTCGGGGGCTGGAGAGAAGGACGAGCGGTGTGTGACGGGATTTACCGGATCGTTAGCGATCGCACATTATCGAGTGGAGGCGCTGAGCGGGATAGCCGGTGTTTCGGCGCTGCGCGAGTACGTGCGGACGATCGACCAGGACGAAAGGCAACCGAGGCGCCTGCCTTTCGACCGGACTATCCAGTTGCAGCAGGGACACGCGAGCGATATACAAGTGTTCGGTTTCACCGACGGTGCGGCGACGAAAAACGAGCCGTGGTATTTATTCCGGCAGGATTTATTCATCGAAGATCAGCGAACGCCGGCGCTGATTCTGCACTGGAAGCATTCGCTCGAGGCGATCCGCATTCTTGACATTATCCCGGGCCAACAGACGCGCGTGTTGGTTTAGAGATGGTCGATCCGACACTGCCGCTGCGTAGCCACTGATTAATCGACAGATAAGTTGGTCGGTAACAATGGAAGTTGCTACTGATATTCGACCTTGATGGCACGCTGATTGATTCTAGTGAGGACCTGGCGATTTCGACCAACGCCGCGCGGGCGCGTTTTGGGTTGCCTCCGCTTTCCCAGGAAATTGTTAATTCTTACGTCGGCAATGGGGCTGCTGTGTTGGTGCGTAAGGCTATGGGGCCGGATGCCTCGGAGGCCTCTGTGGCTGAAGCGCTGGCTTACTTTCTGAAGTTTTACCGGGCGCATGCTTTGGAGCATACGCGTCTTTATGGCGGAATGCGGGAAGCCGTTACTCAGCTGGCTCAGGAACATCAGCTCGCCGTGTTGACGAACAAACCACAGAAAATTAGTTTTGATATCCTCGCGTCACTAAAGTTGGAGACTTGTTTTCTGTGTGTGATTGGCGGGGATACGCTTGCGGTGAAGAAGCCGGATCCGCTGGGGATTGTCACACTAATGGAGCACGCCGGGGCGGGAGCCGATCGGACGCTGATGGTGGGTGACAGCAGCGTGGATATTTCTACGGCGCGTAACGCGAGCGTGCGGAGTTGCGGCGTGCTCTGGGGTTTTCAGCCGGAGACATTCGAGATGATGGCGCCCGATTTTCTAGTGGACAAACCAGGAGAGTTGGTGCGATTGATCCAGAAACTGCAGGTGAGTGACGACGGGAACTTGTTTCCGCGGCCTGGTGTCTGAACTGGTAATCAACACGATCGTGATTGAAATGCCTACTGAGGAGAATCACGATGTTCGATCAGACATTTGTTGGCGACACGCGGCAGACAGGAAAACCGTTCAGTCTGTTTGCTTCTGCGCTGCTGCAGGGTGTGGTGGTGGCTTTGGTAGTCTTGGCCCCGCTGCTAGTTACCTATACTTTGCCGAATACAAGCTTAAAGAGTACTTTGATGGCGCCGCAGCCGCACGTGGCCCCGCAGCCGATGGCGGTCACTAAAAGCCGCGTGCCCCTACACACACGAAGTTTTCAGGCGGCCACGCTGACATCGCCCAGGGTAATTCCGCAACAAACTGGAGCCATGAACGACATGCAAGCAGAAGCGGGGCCGGATGTCAGTGATGTTAATTCGGCAACATCACTCCCTGCGCCTAACGACGAGGATGTTGTGCGACAGGCACCCCCACCTCAGGCTCCGCCGGTCACAGCGCCGGCAAAGGGTCCAGTGCGTATGGGCGGTCAAGTGGCTGAGGCCAACGTTATTCGGCGGGTCGAGCCGCTGTATCCGCTGCTGGCTCGCACTGCCCGGGTGCAAGGCACTGTCCAGTTTACCGCCGTGATCAGCAAAGAAGGCCGTGTCGAGAAGTTGCAGTTGGTACGTGGGCATCCACTTCTGGTTAATGCGGCGCGGGAAACAATTTTACAGTGGCGTTACCGGCCAACGATGTTGAATGGGCAGCCCGTCGAAGTGGTGACGTCGATCACGGTGAATTTTACACTCACGCAATAGGTGAGCAGCTTCTTTCGTGCTACTGGTGGAGCATGGCTCCAACATCGGAAGAACTGCGGCTCATAGATTATTACTGGCGCGCGTGCAATTACCTAAGCGCCGGGATGATTTACCTGCGAGCGAATCCGCTGCTCCGCGAGCCGTTGAAAGCGGAACATATCAAGCACCGGCTACTTGGGCACTGGGGTTCGGATCCGGGGCAGAGTTTCACCTGGGTGCATCTGAACCGGCTCATCAAGAAGTACGATCTCGACATGATTTATATTTCCGGGCCGGGGCACGGTGCGCCGGCTTCACTGGCGAATTGCTATCTGGAGGGTCATTATTCGGAGATTTACCCGGACAAGAGTGAGGACGCCGAAGGACTGCGGAAGTTCTTTCAGCAGTTTTCTTTTCCGGGCGGAATTGGGAGCCATTGCACGCCGGAAACACCAGGTTCAATACACGAGGGCGGCGAGCTCGGCTACAGTATTTCGCATGCGTTCGGTGCGGCTTTCGATAACCCGGATCTAATTGTGAGCGTAGTGGTGGGAGATGGAGAAGCAGAAACAGGGCCGCTTGCCACATCATGGCATTCAAACAAGTTTCTGAACCCGGTGCGCGACGGAGCCGTGCTGCCGATCCTGCATTTGAACGGATATAAAATTGCCAATCCAACGATACTTGCGCGCATCACACACGAGGAATTAGAGCAGTTATTTAAAGGTTATGGATGGATGCCGTACCTGGTGGCGGGCGACGATCCGATGATGATGCACCAGCAGATGGCGGCAACACTCGAGAAGTGCGTGAACGAGATTCGAGCAATTCAGGAGAATGCCAGAAAGAGCAGTGGCAAGGCGGAACGGGCACGCTGGCCGATGGTGATTTTACGATCGCCAAAAGGATGGACGGGGCCGAAGGAAGTAGACGGCCATAAGGTAGAGAATTTCTGGCGGGCCCATCAAGTTCCGATTTTGAATATGAAGAATCCCGGGCATCTGAAAGAGCTCGAGGACTGGCTGCGCAGTTATCAGCCGGAAGAACTGTTCGATAAGAACGGACGCTTGACGGAGGAGTTGCGGGCGCTCCCGCCCAAGGGCGACCGCCGCATGAGCGCGAATCCGCATGCCAACGGTGGATTGCTGCGGAAGCCGCTCCATATGCCCGATTTCCGGAGCTTCGCCGTGCCGTTCGACAAGCCGGGTACGTCGGAAGTTTCGCCCACCGCCGTGTTGGGGCGTTTTCTGTGTGACGTGATGCGGCGGAACATGACGAATTTTCGAGTGTTCGGCCCCGATGAAACGGCTTCGAACAAATTAGAGGCGATCTATGAGGCAACCAAGAAGACGTGGCTCGCCGAGTATAAGCCGGAGGATGCCGATGGCGGCGAACTGGCGCCAGATGGCCGCGTGATGGAAATGCTGAGCGAACACACCCTCGAAGGCTGGTTTGAAGGGTATGTATTGACCGGGCGGCATGGATTTTTCGCAACGTACGAAGCCTTTGTACACATTATTGATTCGATGTTTAACCAGCATGCTAAGTGGCTCGAGAAGGCGAAGCTCGATCTCGACTGGCGCGCGCCGATATCCTCGGTGAATCTGCTGATTACGTCGCTCGTGTGGCGGCAGGACCATAACGGTTTCACACATCAGGATCCAGGCTTTCTGGATGTCGTGACAAATAAGAGCGCGACTGTTACGCGCATTTATCTGCCGCCAGATGCGAACTGCTTGCTCAGCGTGACGGACCACTGTCTGCGAAGCAAAGATTACGTGAATGTGATTGTGGCCGACAAGCAGCCCCATTTGCAATATCTGGACGTCGAAGCATCGGTGAAGCATTGCACTAATGGCATCGGCATCTGGGAGTGGGCGAGCACGGACGCAGGCCAGGAGCCGGACGTGGTAATGGCTTCAGCCGGAGACATTCCAACCATGGAAGCGCTCGCGGCAGTAGCCATTTTGCGCGAGAAATTCTCGGACTTGAAGATTCGTTTTGTGAATGTGGTGGATTTGTTCAAGCTGCAGCCGGATACGCAGCATCCGCACGGGCTTTCGGACCGGGATTTCGATTCGCTCTTCACCAAAGATAAGCCGATCATCTTCAATTTTCATGCATATCCTTGGCTGATTCACAAACTCGCATATAAAAGAACCAATCATTACAATTTGCATGTGCGGGGTTATAAGGAGAAGGGCAATATCAATACACCGCTGGAACTCGCGATTGAGAACCAGGTGGACCGGTTTAACCTGGCGATCGATGTGATCGACCGGGTGCCGCGGCTCGAAGTGGTGGGAGCGCATGTGAAGCAGTGGCTGAAGGACGAGATTATTGACACCGTCAATTACGCGCATGAGAACGGCATGGACCGGCCGGAAATTACCGGATGGAAGTGGCCGTTTTGATTGTTCTGGCTTTAAATTGCGGCTCGTCTTCGTTGAAATTTGGATTGTACGAGGCGGCGGCGAACCGCGCCATGGCAATTTACCAGGGTGAGGCGGAGGAGATTGGCAGCGCGTCTGCTGCGCTGCCGAACCATGAGGCCGCTTTGGGTTATGCGCTCGATGAGTTGCGGAAACGTGATTTGCCGCACGCGGAGGCAGTCGGACATCGTTTCGTGCATGGCGGTCCGAAGCTGACTGCGCATACCCTGTTCGATGCAGATGTGATGAAAGACTTGCAAATGGCGGTCGAGTATGCGCCGCTGCACATGCCTTCGGCTTTGGCAGTTTTGAAGGCCATGGAACGGGAGACGCCGCGCTTACCGCAGGTGGTGTGTCTGGATACGGCGTTTCATAGAACGATGCCGGATGTGAGCCGGACTTATGCCTTGCCCGAGGCGGTGCGGAAGCTTGGGGTCCAGCGTTATGGTTTTCATGGCCTGTCTCTGGAATCGATTCTCGACCAATTGGAAAGCGTGCCGGAGCGTTTGATTGCCGCACATTTGGGCAATGGCGCGAGCGTTACCGCTATCTGCAACGGGAAGTCGATAGATACTACGATGGGACTGACGCCGACCGGCGGGGTGATGATGGGAACGCGCTGCGGAGATCTGGATCCGGGAATCAGTGTGTTTTTGCTGCGGCACGGTTATCCGAGCGCGGAGCAGCTGGAGGATTTGTTCGATCACAAGTCCGGGTTGCTTGGCGTATCCGGCGTGAGCAGCGATGTGCGCGAACTGGAGAACCTACACGCCGATTTTACATTGCGGATGTTTTGCTATCAAGTGCGGAAGGCGATCGCTGCTATGACGGCGGCATTGGGAGGCGTGGATCTGCTGGTGTTTACGGGCGGCATCGGGGAACACGCGGACTCGCTGCGTCGGGAAATTGTGGATGGGTTGAAATTCTTAAAGATGGAGGTCAGAGTGATTCGCTCTGAGGAGGATGTGCAGATCGCCAAGAATACAGCGCGTCTGCTAAACCCTCAGGCGTAGGCGGGTTCCGGTTCTTCAGCGGCCGTGAAATAGACGCAGTCAGGGTGATGAAAGACGAGGGCAGATACACTCGCTTCAGGCTCCATCATGAAGCCTTCGGTTAGTTGAACGCCGATTTCTTGAGGACGTAAGAGCTGCCAGAGTTTTGCCTGATCTTCCAGATTTGGGCAAGCTGGATAGCCAAAGCTATAGCGCTTGCCGCGATAACGCGACGTGAATCGCTCCTGCATGGTCATGTTAGGCGAATCGGGGAAGCCCCACTCTTCGCGGAGCCGGCGATGGAGCCACTCGGCGGCGGCTTCGGCGGTTTCAATGGCTAGAGCCTGTAAAGCATGGGCTTCGAGGTAATCGCCGCGAGACTTGGCCTGTTGCGAGTATTCGAGGACGTCGTGACCGGCGGTTACAACAAACATGGCAATGTGGTCGCGCCGGGCATTTTGGGGATCGAGCACGTAGTCGCTCAAGCACAAGCCGTCCGATTTGGCTTGCCGGCCGAAGTGGAAGGTTTCGATGGCGATAGAGCCGCCGGGCTCGAATAACTGGATCGAGTTCCCTTCCCGCTCAGCTTCAAAGAACTGCCAGACGCCGCGGACTTGCATGAATTTCGAAGCCTTGGCTTTGACATCCTCGACAAAATGAAAAAGCTCGAGTGCTTTGCTGTCCCGCCCGGCGAGCATTTCTTCAAATTTGCCCTTAAAACCGAGGTGACGGCCGTATAACATGAATGGATTGATGTAAGTCCAGACCTCTGCAAGGTTCGGAATGGTGCGCGCGCGCCGATCGTTATAGGGTGCGCCCGGAATCGGAACATCCGTGTGTACTTTGGGACTGCGATGTTCACTCGACGGCACCGCAACGGGTTCCAGTGCTACAACGTCAGCGGGTGTGTCATTAAAGACGTGCTGCGCGAGGACCGAGACGCGGATATCCGGGTTGGTGATCTCGTTCATCAGACGCAGTCCTGTCATGGCGTCTTTCGCGTAGAAGGTAGGAGCGCCATAGCTGGGACCGATTTTGGTTTTGGTGAAGCGTTCGGACAGCGCCGCGCCGCCAACGAGCAAAGGAATGGCAATGCCGGCGTCCTTGAAATCACCAGCGGTGGTAACCATCTGCTGCGCGCTCTTGACGAGCAGGCCCGAGAGCCCGATGGCGTCCGGCTGGTGCTCATGGAAGGCCTTAATGAGATCGTCAGGCGGGACTTTGATGCCGAGATTGACGACGGTGTAGCCGTTGTTGCTCAGAATGATTTCCACCAGGTTTTTGCCGATGTCGTGGACGTCCCCCTTGACGGTCGCAAGGACGATTTTGCCGCGCGCCGCTGAATCGGCCTTCTCCATAAACTGTTCGAGATGGCTGACGGCGGCCTTCATGGCTTCAGCCGACTGCAGGACCTCGGCCACGATCAGTTCATTGTTGTTGAACAGGCGTCCGACCTCGGACATGCCGGCCATCAATGGGCCATTGATGATATCCAGCGGGTTGGCGCCTTCCGCGCGCTTGCGCTCAAGATCTGGGATGAGCCCGTCTTTACTGCCTTCGATGATGTAGTTTGCCAAACGTTCATCAAGCGGAAGGTCGGCGGCAACTTTTTTCTGGCGGGCAGTGGCGCCGCGGAAGTGCTCGGAGATGGCGGCAATGTGGAACTGATTGATTTCCGCTTTCTGCTCGCGGGATTGCTCGCGCCAGTCCGTTCTGGACGCAGCGGAGGGTGGCGTGTTGAAAAGCAGATTTTCCGCCAGGTGGCGCTCTTCTTCGGGAATCGAAGCAAAGCGCTCCAGCTTTTCGGCGTTCACGATAGCCAGATCGAGTCCCGCCTTTGTGCAGTGATAGAGGAAGACGGAGTTGACGACTTCACGGGCCGAGGCAGGCAAGCCGAACGAAATATTAGAGATCCCCAGGATAGTCTTTACGTATGGGATCTGCGCCTTGATCAGGCGAATGGCTTCTATCGTTTCAACGGCGCCCCCAATGTAATTCTCGTCTCCGGTAGCGCACGGGAAAACCAGCGGGTCGATGATGATGTCTTCAGGCGCAACGCCGTATTTCGAGGTAAGCAGATCCACCGAGCGCTGGGCAACAGCGAGTTTGCGTTCGCGAGTGAAAGCCTGCGCCTGAACCGGATCTTCATCGATGCAACCGACCACCAAGGCAGCACCGAACTCACCAGCAATGGGGCAGATGCGCTCGAATTTCTCCTCGCCATCTTCAAGATTGATGGAGTTGATGATGCTCTTGCCCTGGCAATACGTGAGCGAAACTTCAATCGAGCGAGGATCAGTGGTATCGATCATCACCGGAGCTTTGATTTTGCGGATCAACTTCTCGTAGAAGAGAGGGATGTCGTTAAGCTCATCGCGATCGCTCGACTGCAGGCAGACATCGACAATGTGGGCTCCGTTGCGAATCTGGCGGCGGGCGATTTCGGTAGCTTCCTCCCACTTTTCGGCAGCGATTAGGTTCTTGAACAGGCGGGAGCCGATGACGTTGGTGCGTTCGCCGACGATCAACGGGCGCACACTGTCTTCGGCTTCGACAATCTCGATTCCGGAGAAGTAGGAGCGGTGTGCGGATTCTTTGGGAGCGCGCGGCTTCTTGCCGGCCGTCATCTGCGCGATGGCGCGGATGTGATCAGGACGAGTGCCGCAGCAGCCACCGACAATATTGAGCCAGCCGTGATCGATAAAGCGCTCGAGCTGGGACGCGAGAGTTTGCGGTGTTTCATGGTAGAGACCGGTTTCCGGATCGGGCAAACCAGCGTTGGGATAGCAGGAGATAGGCGCGGTCGAGAGCTCATGAAGCGAACGGATGTGATCGGTCATGAACTCCGGGCCGGTAGCGCAATTCAGGCCGACCGAGAGCAGCTTAGCATGCGAGATGGAAGTATAGAAAGCGTCGGCTGTCTGGCCGCCGAGCATGGTTCCGGTGGCTTCGATGGTGCCCGAAACCATGACCGGGATGGCGTAATCCAGTTCTTTGCCAAGACGATCAATGGCGAGCAGGCCGGCTTTGACGTTGCGCGTATCCTGGCAAGTCTCAAGAAGCAGGATGTCGGCGCCCCCGTCGAGCAGAGCTTTGGACTGCTCGTAATAATTAGCGATGAGTTGCGGGAAAGTCACACCGCCTGTGACGGTGATGGCCTTGGTAGTGGGGCCCATGGAGCCCGCGACAAAGCGTACGCGACCGGGCATGGAGAGTTCATCAGCAGCTTGGCGGGCGAGCTGTGCGGCGGCGAAGTTCAGTTCATAGGACTTGTCTTCGAGTCCGTATTCGGCGAGGACGATTTTGGTGCCCCCGAAACTGTTCGTCTCAACGATATCGGAGCCGGCGTGATAATAGGCGCGATGGACGTCCAGAATGACGTCGGGGCGGGTGATGACGAGATTTTCGTTGCAGCCTTCGAGCGCCGGGCCGCCGAAATCGTCCGCCGTGAGATGACGGTCTTGCAACATAGTGCCCATTGCTCCATCGAGAACGAGGACACGGTTGGCGAGAGCGTCTTCGAGAGCCTGGCGGCGGATTTGCCGGGTCTCGCGGGAGGTGTTGGGCATCAGAGGGTTTCCCTACCATTGTAACGGAATGATACAGTGCAACAGAAAATGCGCCCTTGCTGCCTGGCCGTAATACTGTGTTTGCCTCTTTTGGGGCAGGATCTGCACGATCGCTTCGTGCAGCCGCCGTCCGATGCCCGAATTATGATGCGGTGGTGGTGGTTTGGGGCGGCGGTCGAAAAAGAAGAGCTGCGGCATGAATTGAGCGTGATGAAGGCGGCGGGGATCGGCGGAGTCGAGATCCAGCCAGTCTATCCGCTCGAGCTCGATGACCCGGCGAGAGGTATCAAGAATCGGCCATTCTTATCGCCGGAGTTTTTGGACGCGCTTTCCTTCGCTGCAAAAACGGCGCGATCGTTAGGAATGCGCGTGGACATTACGCTGGGCAGCGGGTGGCCGTATGGAGGTCCGCACACTTTGATAACGGAAGCGGCAGGCCACCTTCGCTACGCGCACGTACCGGTTTACGAAGGGACGAAATTGGTACCGCTGCCAGCCATGGAGAATGGAGAACGGCTGATTGGCGCTTTCCTCGGCGGCAAGGACGTAACGCAAACACCGGGAACTCCGGTGCTAATTCCGGACGGATTGAGTGGCAACGATCTGCTCGAGTTTTTTATCGCCAGCCGCACAGGGCAACAGGTGAAGCGGGCTGCGCTGGGAGCAGAAGGCTTCGTGCTCGATCACTATGACCGGCGGGCGATCGACGCTCATCTGAGCGCAGTGGCTGACCTTTTGCTGAAAGCGTTCGGGGATCAACCACCCCTCTCGGTGTTCAGCGACAGCCTCGAGGTGTATGGTTCGGACTGGACCCCAAACTTTCTGGAGGAGTTCCAGCGCAGGCGAGGTTACGATTTGACGCCCTACTTGCCGCAATTAGTCGACGACGAGGGCCGCGATACTTTGGCTTTCCGGCACGATTGGGCTAAAACATTGAGCGAACTGGCGGAAGACAACTACCTGAAGCCGATTGCCGAGTGGGCACACCGGCATGGTACTCTTTTTCGGTCGCAAACCTATGGTGAGCCGCCGGTCACGCTGTCGAGCAACGCACTGGTTGATCTGCCGGAAGGCGAGCATGGCCCATCCTGGCGGCGTTTCAGCGCGGCGCGCTGGGCTTCATCGGCTTGCCATCTTTATGGAAAACCGATCACGTCCACGGAGACCTGGACGTGGCTGCACTCGCCTGCTTTTCGAGCTACTCCGCTCGACATGAAGGCGGAAGCAGACCGTCACTTCATCGAAGGCATCAATCAGTTCGTCGGGCATGGATGGCCCTATTCGCCGCCCTCGGCGGGCGAGCCCGGGTGGCGTTTTTATGCAGCTGCAGCTTTCAACGATCACAATCCCTGGTTCGCGGTGATGCCCGATATCGCGCTCTATCTGGCGCGCGTAAGTTTTCTGCTGCGACAAGGAGAGCCGGCAAACGACATTGCGATTTATGTCCCGACCGATGACGGGTTCGCGCATTCCCATCCCGGCAAGGTTGCGGTCGATGAAATAGTTGATAAACTGCTCGGCCCCTCGCTGATCCCGCAGGTTTTGAACGCTGGATACAACTTCGATTTTATCGATGATCGCGCGATGGCCAAGCTGGGAGTGCCATATCGTATTCTTATCTTGCCGGCGCTCGAAACGATTCCACTCGAAACGTTGCAGCGTATTGAGAGCTATATTTCGCGGGGCGGCGTTGTCGTCGCAACAGGCACTCTTCCTGCAAAAGCTCCGGGCTTTCTCGAAGGGAAACGAGACACTGCGCGTGTGGGCGAGCTCGTTCACAAGTTGTTTGAGAGTGGGTTTATGCACGCGCAGTTTGTGGCCAATCTGGAGGAGCTGCCGGATGAACTGCACAGACTTCTTCCACCCGATCTGCTGGCCAAGGAAGCAGCTCCAAGCCTCGGATTTATCCATCGAAAACTGCCGTCGATGGAGATTTATTTCATAGCCAATACGTCGAATCGCGCCCTCGACACCCACGCTTCAATCAGGCTGACGAGTGTTTACGGCGAAAGATGGGATCCTTTCAGTGGCACAGAGACTACTCTTCCTACCCAGAGCGAGGGCGCAGCCACCCAGGTGCACTTGCAGCTTGCTCCTTACGAATCGACTATCCTGGTCTTCACGAAAGTGCACCGCAACCTCCCCGCGGAGCAGCTTTCGGCGAGTAACGAATCGGTGCTCGATCTGACTAGCGATTGGGAGGTTAGTTTTCCATCGATGCGCCGAACGGAACACATAGCGCGGCTTGGTTCGTGGACACTTGATGAGTCTACTCGTTTCTATTCGGGGCAGGCAGTCTACCGGCGAGACTTCAACGTTTCATCGTCAATGATGCAAAAGAAGATCATTCTCCTTGATTTCGGTCCTGGGACTCCGGTCGAGCCCACCGAGAATCAAGAGACCGGCATGCGAGCGCTGCTGGAAAGCCCGATCCACGAATACGCCTCCGTGGTGCTGAACGGGAAACAAGTGGGCGACATCTGGAAACCGCCATATCAAATCGATCTCACTGGATTCGTACATGCCGGGCAGAATCACTTGCAGATTACGGTTGGCAATCTGGCAATTAACCATCTGGCGCAATTCCCGGCATCGGATTATCATTTGCTGGAGATGCGTTACGGCGCAAGATTCACTCCCCAAGATGAGAAGAATTTGAAGCCGCTGCCTGCCGGAATCACCGGGTTTGTCCATCTGGTCAGTCGCTCGCGATAGCGCCGGAAACCGGCCGCAAGATCTGCAGCGGATGGAAGTCTGGGCGCCTCACCATGCTGGAGATTCCCCGGGGCTGATGCTGCACTCACAAGGACAGAATTCGCAACAGGCGACAGGTCCCTGAGGGCGAGTAGTCTGGTTAGAGAATGCCGGTTGCGAGACAGAAGACGTTGTCGGAGGAGCAGATGCAGCGAATCGTGAAGGCCTCGCAGACCCCCGACGCTACCGGATTTTGACGCAGCTGCGGAAGTGCGGGACCTCAATGGCTTGCGAGAGCATGCGGGACGGCATTGAGATTAGCGCAGTTACGTTCTCGCACAACATGAAGAGCTCCAGACGGCGGGCTTAATGCGGGCCGTGCGCCAGGGCAAATTTGTCAGCTATGAACTGCGGACCCCATGTGGTGCAGGCTTTCTTGGATCAACTGGAAAAGGATCTGCTTACGGGCAAAGTTTAAGCTCCGCAGCATGATGCAAGTTCTGATGGGCTGGGGTTTAAAGGCGACGAACGCGAGGGGCGGTTAAGATAGAGGGTCGCGCGGCAGCGACCCTCTTTCGTTCGGCCCTGATGGAGGAGAGAGACCGAGCGAAGTCTTTACTGCGCTGTCTTGCGCCGGCGCAATAAGGCAAACGCACCGAGGACCGAAATGCCCACGAGAGACATGGTGCCAGGTTCGGGCGTTGCGCTCGAGGTGACACGAGCATCTGAATTATCGGGAGCGAAGTCCGAGATGGGTTGGGCGCCGGTAGCTGCTTTAGGCCATAAGTTATACAAGTAGTTGGAGGGGGTAAAGCCTTTGGAGGGCAAATCGCTCAGCGGAACGACACCGGTGATCATCGATCCCGAGGCACTAACGTCCGTGATGTTGAAGCTGGCACCGTCAGTAAGATCGCGTACCACGCTGGTGCCGGACGGGTCGATGATGAAGACCGAGTCAAACGTAACGCCCGGCGCAATGGCTTTGAATCCGGCAGTACCGGCTCCCCGATCCAGACCAAACACGTAGGACGCTCCAGGTGTGGTGCCGATGGCGCCATTAAGCGTACTGGTGAAGGTGAAATCGGATCCGTTGAAAACTACGTTCGCGCTGAGGACATCCAGATCGCCATTGTTAGGTCCGGTGAAGGACGGCACAAAATCGTTTGCCGGATCCGACACAGAAGCAGCGGACGCGGCGCCGGTGAAAGCCACGGAAAGCGCAACCAGCAAAGGCACGCCGGCTCTTCCAGT
>DATAYL010000325.1:0-5265 GCA_036272575.1 Bryobacteraceae bacterium
CCGCTGCGGCGGGATTTTTTATCGTTCCCACCCGCTTCCCCCTGCCAGACCGTGGTTGTTTAACAAACCTTGCTCGAAAAATCTCCCACTATCTTCTGTTCTCAACTTCACGGAGCCACCTATGCCCAAAAATCAAGTCACCGACCCCAATAGTGACCAGGAAGTAGCCTTTGCTCGTCTGGTCCTCTCTGGAACCATGACCGACCGGGATGCCGCCCAGGCCGTGGGCCTCAACCCTGACGCCGCCGCCTACACCAAATCCAAGCCTCGTGTCCGCGCCTACATGCTCGAACACCGTGCCGCCGTGCAGCAACAGCTCGTCGAGCAGGAAACCGACCTGTCCCGGCGTGCCGTGGAGAGCCTGCATCGGCTGAACCTGGGCCGCGAACAAGTCCTGGCCCGCCTCAGGGAAATCGCCAACCTGGGCCCTGAAATGACCCGCGGCAGCATTACCGGCCAAGTCAAGGCTCTCTCGATGATCGTGGCCATCCAAAACCTGATCCCTGACCGTCGCACCGGCTCCTTGGAGAAGAAATCCGCCCCGCCGCCCACCCATCCGGATATCTACCGCGCCGCCTGGCTTGGCCGGCAGCAGGAGAATACCATCGACCCCCCGCCAGACCCTGCACTTGCGCAAGAAGAAGATGAGCCTGCCTGTCCTGGCGTGCCGTGGGGCATCGCCGAGCCCGAAACCACTCCCGGCTCGGCGGGGGACGCGCCGGCGGCCCCGGCCATGCCCCTCGGCCCTGCATTTGACCCCAGCGAGTCCGCTTTCGTTAACCACTTTCACTCATCAGAAACCACGCCGGAGGCGCCTCATGCCCCCGTATTCGTTTCTGCTCCAGACAACAGACGCCCCTTCTCTATAAAAAAGAACCCCTTCACCCGGCGCCGCTGAGCAAAAAGAAAACGGAAACCCATGCACTGCCAATGCCCCAAAAGAACAAAAAAGATCGAATTTTATCGAACTTTACGAAAAACGACTCAGCATCCTAGCGTCCCGGATAAGATCAGCAGCTTTATGCCTCGTCGGTAACGGGGTACACGAGGATTGCGGCTATATAGATATGGCTGTTGCCGGCAACACTTTAGTAGAGATGAGGGGCAAACCGGAGGCCAATGCCCAATGTTTACTCAAAACCAACCCTCTGTGTAGATTCATTATTGGCATACATCTCGGCATCAATGGCCTCGACCTGGACAGGAGATTTCGCATCATGATGACGATCGGTCTGGAGAGGCAGAGTACACTGCGCAAGCCGGTGCTGACTGCCCTAGGTATGAGGATTATTCTCGGGCTGGTTTTCTTCGGAGCGGCCGATGCTCCGCTAGGAGCACAAACAACCACGAATACATCTCAGCCATTTGCTGTGCCTGCTTGGCAAGTCGCGGCCGGCGAAAAGCTTTCTTTTGAAGTAGCCACCATTAGACCGAACACGTCGGACGAAAGTCCCAAAGTGAACTTTACTCTGGGTCCTGGGGATGTATATGCAGTCACTGGAGGCCGGTTCCTCGCAAGCAATATTAGTTTGCTTGATTACATCCGATTTGCCTACAAGCTAACTGACGGGCAAACACAGATATTGCAAACCAATGCTCCCACGTGGGTGGCTACAAAAAGGTTTGACATTCAGGCAAAATCTGAAAGCCCCAATCCAACAAAAGACCAGATGCGACTGATGATGCAGTCGCTCCTTGCTGACCGCTTCAAGTTGGTGGTCCACACCGAGATGCGCCACCTTCCTGTCTTGGCGCTGGTGCTGGCAAAGCAGGGGAAGCTCGGGCCGCAGCTTCGACCTCATCCTCTGGACGACGACACGTGCTCAAATGTCGTGGCACGTACGGATCAGCGCTTCGAGACTCTGCCGGGGCGTGAGGTCGCCACAGTTTGCGGCGGCCTGGTCAGTGCGGGTGTACCAAGCGCGCCCAGCCACGTTCGCATTGTAGGGCGAAAGGTCTCTATGGCGCTGATCGCAGCTCATTTGGGAGAGATGGGGCGGTTCGACCGGCCGGTGCTTGATCGGACTGGCTTGGGGGAAACTTTCGATTTTGTCCTTGAATGGGGATCTGATCCTGCTCCGGACTCAACAACTCCTATAGATCATGACGCTCCAGGAACGAATCTCCAGGAGGCATTACAGGATCAGTTAGGCCTTAAGCTGGAACGGCAAAAGGGGCAAGTGGAAGTCCTCCTCGTCGACCATGTAGATCAGCCTACAGAGAACTAAATGTTTTCTGCTATCCGAGCGGCAATTCCGCTTTGATTTGCAAATGAATGGCTTCTTCCACTTGACAACCAAGTGAGAACCAATTCATCATGGCTCTGTCCACTTGGGGGCCCAGTGAAGAAGATCCCTACTCCGATATCGATTCTCCAAGGAACGCTGGATCTAATGATCCTGCGAACTCTAGCAACGCTCGGTCCCAGGCACGCTTATGCCATTGCCACTCGGTTGGAGCAGGTCTCTCACGAACTGCTCAAAGTCAACCAGGGCACTCTCTATCCTGCGCTGGTCCGTCTGGAGCAGAACGGATGGATCAAGGGCAGCTGGGGAAAGACTGAGAGTCACCGGGAGGCCAAATACTATTCGGTCACGAAAGCGGGACTGAAGGCTCTGGAAGAGGAAACGCAGCGGTGGCGGCAAATGGTCGGTGTTATGGACAAGCTGCTGACGGAGGAACCATGATGCGCACTTTTCTCACACGAATCGCCGCGAAGATCCGTAACCTGTTGCGCTCCAAAAGCGCAGAACAGGAACTGTGCCGAGAGATCGCGCTACACCTCGCGTTGCTGAAAGAGGAGAACGAGCGTCGCGGCATGTCGGCCGAGGAGGCCCTCACGGCAGCGCGGCGAACGTTGGGGGGAGTCGAACAGGCGAAACAGGCACACCGCGATCAGCGAGGGATCCTTTGGCTGGGACAGATGCGCCAAGACCTGCGACATGCGTGGCGTAGCTTCGGCCGCAACCCCGGATTCGCGATGGTGGCTGTAGCAACCCTGGCGGCTGGCATTGGCATCAACACCACGCTCTTTTCCGCCTACGATGCTGTTGCTTTGAAGCCGCTGCCGGTTGCCGACCCGGGGCGGGTGGTACGGCTGGAACGCTGGTTCACGAACGGGTGGCTTGGCGACATGCAATATGGGTTCTCGTGGCCGGAATATCAATATTGCCGCGAGCATCAGAACGCCTTCACCAATATGGTAGCAAGCAGTTGGCCTGTGCACGTGCTGGCCCAGATGCCTGGAGACCATGCGGGGACGCAACTGAAGGCTCTGCAGGGACAGATGGTTTCGGGAAATTACTTCAGGAGCTTTGGAGTAGCCGCAGGGCTGGGCCGTACCTTCGGATCGGATCACGACAGCCCCGAGGGGCCGGATGCGGTCATCGTGCTCAGCCACTCCTTCTGGCAGCGCGCGTTCCATGGAAATCCCCAGGTCATTGGATCGTTGATGAAGATCAACGGCACGGCGTATTCGATTGCTGGTGTCGCTCCCGAGGAGTTCACCGGGACGGCGCTCCTACCTCAAGTGCCGGACTTCTGGGTTCCGGCGTCTATGCAGCCGCAACTGGTTGCGGGCCAGGACTGGCTGCACCAGCCCGCGGACTACCGCTTCCAAATTCTGGGGCGACTGAGACCGGAGGTCGGACTCAAGGGCGCCGAAGCTGAGACGGCGGCGCTGGTGCGGCAATTCTCCACGACCTATGTGACGCGCGAGCCGACACGGACCGTTACCCTGCAACGCACGGCGTTCTTCGGGAATACGGACGACCCGCGATTCGAGGCTGGGGTTGCTGCCTTGATGCTGATTGTGATCATGGTGCTTTTTGTGGCGTGTGCCAATGTGGCCAACATGTTGCTGGCCCGCGGCGCGGTACGGCAGCGAGAAATCAGCGTGCGCCTGGCGCTGGGGGCAACCCGTACACGGGTGATACGGCAATTGATCACTGAAAGCATTCTGCTTTCGCTGGTTGGTGGCGTGACGGGGCTGGTCCTCGCAGTGCTTGCCAGCAAGCTGCTTCGAGTTGGGGTAACGCAAATGCTCACGACACAGCTTGGCAGCGATTTCGCGTTCAGCCTCAACCTGAATCCGGACGTTCGCGTTGTGGCTTATGCGCTTGTGCTTTCGATCATCGCGGGAGCTGTGTTTGGCCTGTCGCCCGCACTACAGTTCACAAAGCCGGAACTGGCCACACCACTTCGAGATGAGAGCACTTCGTTTGGTCATCGCATGCGGCGCAGCCACTTGCGCGGTTTGCTGATCGCCGGACAGGTGGCGGTATCGATGTGGCTCCTCAGTTGCTCGGGGCTTCTGGTGCGAGGCCTCATCCAATCGCAGAGCGTCGATCCTGGGTTCGATACGCGCCAGGTCTTTCTTCTTCTGGGGGACTACGGCGATAATGCTGCAACATCGACAGCACGGTTCCAGCGACTGGTGAGGGGCCTGAGAGAATTACCAGAGGTGGCGAGCATTGCCTATGGCCGCGGTCCGATGATGGGCACGTGGACGCCGCCGATCACGGTCAACAAATCCGGGGCGGCGGAAGGCATTGAACGCGGCCGAACACTGGCCAGCTACGCTTCGCAGAATTACCTGAAGACGTTGGGGATTCCCATGCTGCGCGGGCGCGATTTCACCACGCAAGAGTCAGCTAGCGGAGCACACGTCGCAGTGATCAGTGAAGCTGCGGCGCGGCGATTTTGGCCGGGAGGAGACCCACTCGGCAGGCATTTTCAGCTCGACCTGCACTTCACCGGCAAGGTGACGGATTTCGAAGTCGTCGGGGTAGCGAAAGATGTGCGCTTTACCAGTCTCACGCGCATTGATCCGGCCCACGTGTATCTTGCTCCAGACCCAGCAGAGACGTATCCAATACTTTTGAATGTGGGCTCGAATCAGCAGGCCGCGCTGGCTGCCGTGTGGAAGGCTCTAAGCCGCCTGGACGCAAATCTTTTGCCCGACATGTCTCTGTGGAACACGGAGACGATGCTCGTTCATCCGCAGAGAACGCTGGCCCGTGTGATGGCAATGTTCGCTGCCGGGCTCGCGCTGCTGGCCGTGTCGCTGGCTGGAGTAGGCATCTACGGAGTGATGGCATACGTGGTCAGCCAGAGAACGCGGGAAATCGGCATCCAAATGGCCTTAGGGGCACGCTCGGGCGACGTGCTGCGAAGCGTCGCGCTGTGGGGACTTAAGCCGGTCGTGGCCGGCATGATCATCGGGCTGGGTTGCGGCGCCGCTGCGTCGGCTGTGTTGCACAGCAC
>DATAYL010000326.1:0-31770 GCA_036272575.1 Bryobacteraceae bacterium
GCCGACAATCCACGCAGAACTCAGACAGTGCACCTTCGACCGTTGCAGGCTCCTAGAGTGAGGTCCGCGGTTTGGTGCCTGATAGCCAGCGATCAAGAAAGCATTACAAAGTACGCGGCCTGCTGGATTGGTTGAATGCAACTGATGCATATCATGCACGGCCTGAAACACATTGCAGGGGCGAGGAAGCGCCACTCGCGATGAGCAGATAGCTGCAGTCTACGGAGCAAGCCAATTTGAATCTTTCTATTTAGGGCCCGATCCACAGACGGAGCGCTTCACGCAGCGGATCGAGTTGCTGCAATTCAAGTCAAAGAGCGATAAGAACGACGCTTCGCCCTTCACATTTATTTCTGACCACGCCTGACTCGCGGCCGCCTCTGTTTTTCGCCACCTGCCTGGGCGCCACCTAAATTAATTTGAACGCTGGTTACGGGTTTTGGCCGCCGATGTTGCGTACTTAGACAGACCGGGGCCACAGGAATAGCAGTTGCCTGGATGCAGGCCGCCCAGGGCTCCCGAAACGAGAGGAACTGAACATGAGGAGTCTGAAATCGACCATGGCAATGGGAGTCATGGTTGTCTTAGGGATCGATGTCGTCAGCAGGCAACACAGAAACACCAGAAAGCGCAGGGGGGCGGCAGGGGCCGCCGGAACTCTGCTGCTAGGAATGGCCCTGACCGCGGCGATGCTGGCGGGCCAATCGGTGCAATTCGCCGGTAGCCAGAGCACGGTGGGCAGCGGATTGAGTTTCCCCAATGGGGTAGCGGTGGATGCAGCAGGCGATGTCTTCATTGCAGACAATGCCAACCAACGCGTGGTGAAAGTCACCCCCGACGGCACCCAAACCACGGTGGTCAGCGGATTGTTTGCCCCACAAGGGGTGGCGGTGGACGGAGCAGGCGATGTCTTCTTTGCAGACTTTGACAGCAACCGCGTGGTGAAAGTCACCCCGGACGGCACCCAAACCACGGTGGTCAGCGGCGATTTGATGGCCCCGTGGGGTGTGGCGGTGGACGCAGCAGGCGATGTCTTCATTGCAGAGACAGGCTTCAGCCGCGTGGTGAAAGTCACTCCCGACGGCACCCAAACCACGGTCGGCAGCGGATTGAATCAACCCAAGGGTGTGGCGGTGGACGGAGCAGGCGATGTCTTCACTGCAGACTTTTGGAGCGGTCGCGTGGTGAAAGTCACCCCCGACGGTACTCAAACCACGGTGGTCAGTGGATTGACTTTCCCCACTGGGGTGGCGGTGGACGGAGCAGGCGATGTCTTCTTTGCAGACAGTGGCCACAGCCGCGTGGTCAAAGTCACCCCCGACGGCACCCAAACCACGGTGGGCAACGGATGGAGTTTCCCCGAAGGGGTGGCGGTGGACGGAGCAGGCGATGTCTTCATTGGAGACACTAGCAACAACCGCGTGGTCAAAGTGCAGACGGTTTCCGCCAACTTCGGCAACGCGAACCTCTGTCCGGCCGGACACACATCTCCTGCGCCCTGCAGCCAGACGCTCACGCTGAACTACGACATCGGCACTGGCGGTACCCTGGGAACGCCTCGCGTGCTCACCGACGGCGCCCCGAATCTCGATTACACGCTGGCGAGCGGCAGCACCTGTACCGGCGACGTGACGGCCGAGTCCTCCTGTAGCGTGAACGTCACCTTTACTCCCGGCTTTGCCGGACTGCGGCGCGGGGCGGTGCAGGTGACCGATGGCAACGGGAAGGTGCTGGCCACGACCCTTGTGCATGGAATCGGCGTGGGTCCGCAAATCGCCTTCGGGCCGGGCACCCAAACCCCGGTGGGCAGCGGATTGAATCACCCCGCTGGGGTGGCGGTGGACGGAGCAGGCGATGTCTTCATTGCAGACACTAACAACAACAGCGTGGTGAAAGTCACCCCCGGCGGCGGCACCCAAAGCCCGGTGGGCAGCGGATTTATTGCCCCCTATGGCGTAGCGGTGGACGGAGCAGGGGATGTCTTCATTGCAGACTCTGGCAACGACCGCGTGGTGAAAGTCACCCCCGACGGCACCCAAACCACGGTGGGCAGCGGATTGAGTTTCCCCCAAGGGGTGGCGGTGGACGCAGCGGGCGATGTCCTCATTCCAGACACTTTGAACGACCGCGTGGTGAAAGTCACCCCCGACGGCACCCAAACCACGGTGGTGGGCAGCGGATTGAGTTCCCCTCGCGGAGTGGCGGTGGACGGAGCCGGCGATGTCTTCATTGCAGACAGTGACAACTACCGCGTGGTGAAAGTCACCCCCGGCGGCACCCAAACTCCGGTGGGCAGCGGATTGAGTCGCCCCGATGGGGTGGCGGTGGACGGAGCCGGCGACGTCTTCATTGCAGAAGCTGGCAACAGCAGCGTGGTGAAAGTCACCCCCGACGGCACCCAAACCATGGTGGGCAGCGGATGGAGTTACCCCTTTGGGGCGGCGGTGGATGCAGCGGGTGATGTCTTCATTTCAGACGTTTTCAACAACCGCGTGGTCGAAATCCAGCGTTCCCAGCCCCCCACCTTGACCTTTGCCGCCACGATCCTCGGCAAGACCAGTTCCGACAGCCCGCAATCGATCACCGTCGAGAACAGCGGCAACGCTCCGCTCTCGGCGCTCGCCCCCGGCCTGAGCCTCGACAGCCCCGACTTTGCCCAGGTGCCCGGTGCCGGCACGCCCGCCGATTGCGGTGCCAGCTTCGCGCTGGCACCGGGCGCCGGCTGCAATCTGAGCGTCAGCTTTACACCCACCACCATCGGTCCGATCACCGGTTCGGTGGTGCTTACCGACAACGCGCGGAACGGCAATCCGAGCCAGCAAACCGTTCCCTTAATGGGCACGGGCACTGGACAGGCGCCCGTCCTCACCAGCGCCAGCAGCACGATCTTCACGGCGGGGCAGGCGGGAGCGTTTACGGTGACGGCGACGGGTACCCCCACACCCACCCTGAGTGAAAACGGGGCACTGCCCCCGGGCATTACCTTCAGTCCGGCAACCGGCCTCTTGAGCGGCACGCCCGCCTCGGGGACGGGTGGCATTTACAACCTGACGTTGATCGCCAGCAACGCGGTGGGCCGTGTGCAACAAACCTTCACACTGCTAGTGAGGGATTTCACCATCTCGGCTTCGCCCAGCTCGCAGACCATCCCGGCCGGCCAAAAGGCCACCTACTCGGTTACCTCAACACCGGTGAACGGCTTCAGCGGGACAGTGGCTCTCAACTGCAGCGGAGGGCCGCCGAATTCGACCTGCACGATCGCGCCCCCAACGGTCAATCCGAGCGGTGCGAGCGGCGCCACCCTGACGGTGGTGTTGCATCCGCCCATGAATTCGAACATCGGGACCTTCCCGCTGACGATCACGGCGGCGGCGGGCGGTGACGTGCACACGGCCACTGTGAGCCTCACCGTGAAATAAGGTTTTGCGGAGGCTCCGGGGAGGCGACCAGTCCGGTCGCCTCCCCGGTCGGCGGTCGTGTACTTCTGCTGCCAGGTAAGCGGCAACGCGCCGCTGCAGCGACTGATGCATTTCAGGGGCGTCCTTTCCGCCAGGAAGTGGCGCCCAAAAACGATCTAGTTTCAGTGCGGGCCACGAACAAGCGGTACGGTCCAGAGGAGTCCCTATTTGAAATTCTCGGCCAGCATGATATTCCGGCTGTCGCGGTCCATGCGGACACACAGGAGCGAACTTTCATCGCGAGATACTGCGAGTGCGCCGCCGCCAGCGCGCTCGAGTCTGCCCACCGTCGCAACCGGAACGATCTTTCGTGTGGCGAAATCGAAGAACCGGACAACCGCATCCTTGCTCAAGGCCTCGTCATTCGGAACAAAGAAGATCCCGGTTCCGCCCAGCGCCCATTGCCGGTAGTCTCCGGTTCCCGACAGTTCGGGAACCGGTGCTTCGCTTCCGTTGCTCAGGTCAATTCTCCAGATTCCCGAATGTTTCTCCTTTTTGGAATAGCAAAGATACTTGCCATCTATCGATTCAAAGCCTTCGAATCCTCCGTGGCGTGTAAGCCGAACTGGCTTGCCGCCACGGCTCGGAATCTTCCATATCTGATCGTCCGACCAGGAATGGAAGTAGATCCAACGGCCATCGTTCGACCAGCTCGGCACATTCGCGCCATCCATATTTGTGGCGAGTTGGCGAGTTTCGCCTCCTGCGACTCGGATAACCCAAATGTCGGGCTTGGAGGATGGCGGACGGAAATCAAAGGCGATCCATTGTCCATCGGGAGACCAGCGCGGCGTTCCCGCGAACCCGTTGAGAAACGTCAACCGCCGCAGGCCGGAGCCGTCGCGCCTTCCGATCCAGATATCGGGGGAACCGGAGCGCTGCGAGTCAAACGCAATCCACTCGCCGTCCCGGGAGAACTGAGGCGTATCGTCGGGCCTTGTGGCTGAAATCAGCTGCACTGCCGGTGCAGCCGACATCTTCGGTGTTCGCGCGTCGCCAGTTAGACGCAAGGTGACCTGCCAAATGCTGTGCTCCAGCGTCCAGCGGACAAATGCCATGCGGTTTCCACGAATGCTGATGTCGCTGATGTCAATCCCTGCTGCGGTAGCCTTAGCGGGCTCCGTAATCGAGCCGCTGACAGGATCGACCTCGGCTAATCTGCCAAACGAGGAGTACACAAGCGCCCGGCCGTTGGCTGTCCAGCTGAGTTTAGTCCCCGAGGCCGGAAGTACTCGTTCGGCTCCGCGGCCGGGGCCGATCACAACGATTTGCATTCCATTACGGTTGAAAGCCAATCGAGCGCCACTCGGATCGTATACCGGACAGCAAATTGTTTCGCTCGCTACCGGTAAAGATCGCCGGCGCACGCTGTGGTCGAGCAGAGAGAGTTCGAAAATGGCTCCTTCATTCGGTCCGGTGGCGCCGGCAAACGCGAGAAACCGATCATCCGCGCTCAACGACAGCCCTCCGAGAGCGAGAACCGATGGAATGCCCAGATCAGTTTCGGCGCCACCGAGCGCGGTAATGGTCAGAATTCGTGCAAAACGTTCGCCGCGGCGTGTTCGCAGAAAAGCAATGCGGGTCGAGCTTGGATCCCAAACCGGCGAGCGATCTTCTGTACCGGCAGGAACGTTTGTCAGGCGCAGCGGATCGGTTGAGCCGATGAGTTGGACGTAGACTTCGAGCGGGTTGTCGCCATTTTTTCCTTGCCCTACGAATGCGATTTCCTTACCATCGGGCGAAATCGCGGGGTCTTGCTGGTAGCCAGGATAATACGTAAGCGCAACGATTCTCAGCTTATCCGCCGAATGCGGTCCGTTGTAGTGAACAAATAAAAAGATCGAGAGAGCGATCAGCCCGGCGATCGCGCCGATTCCCGCAGCCCTACGAAATGCCGGGCCGCGCACAATGCGTGCGATCAGGACCGGCGCAGCTGCGTGCCGGACACTCTCCAGGGCGGAGATGAGCGCGCTGGCTGTTTGATACCGCTTTACAGGCTCTTTCTCGAGCATGTGCCGCAGGATGGAAACAACTTCGGGAGGGGCCACCTGGCGAATCGGCGTGAGGTCGGCCGCCTGCGGGCCTGCAATAGCCGCCAGTGTTTCGCGCAATGTACTTGCCTCAAACGGCACCCGGCCCGAGAGCATCTGATAAAGCACCACGCCGAGCGACCAGATATCGGCGCGCTGATCTACCCGTGATCCGGCGGCCTGTTCCGGCGCCATATACAGCACTGTTCCGATCCTTAAGCCCTCCTGAGTCAGAACGGTCTTCTCGGTCCATTGCGCAACTCCGAAATCGAGAATGCGAACCAGGGGCTCGGCGGACTCCGTGTTAATCAGCATCAGGTTCGCCGGCTTCATATCGCGATGCACGACACCTTTGCCGTGGGCGGCCTGCAGACCATGCGCGGCTTGGAGTGCGATGCTGATGGCCCGCTGAATAGGAATCGGTCCGGTCCGAATCTCTTCGTCGAGCGACGTGCCCTCGAGACAGGCCATCGCGATAAAGATGAATCCATCCGCTTCCTCGATTTCGTAGACCGGACACACGTTTTGATGGTCAATGGACGCGATGACGCGCGCTTCACGAATGAAACGCTCGCGGCTGGCGGAATCGTCTCTGAGGAACGGCGGCAGAAATTTCAGCGCGACAGTCCGCTGGAGCCGCGTCTCCGTTGCCCGATAAACGACTCCCATTCCACCAACTCCCATGGATCGAACGATCTGGTAATGGGATAGAGTTCGTCCGCTAAGATCTTCGTGAATGACCGGCGTCGAGTGATCTGCGGCGAGTTCCGGCTGAACCGGGCCCTCCCGGTCTTCCTGCAAAAGGTTTTGTAGCAGCCGGAGCAAATCGGTATCACTGCCGCATTTATCTCGAAGAAACGCGGCTTGATCTTGCACTGGCAACTCGGCTGCTTGCGAGAAAAGCTCCGAGACTCGCTTATAGACAGCCGGATTGGTTATTGCGTTAAGGCCGGAGCGCGTTTTTGAGCCATGCACTGCAGAACCTCCAGTCTTTCTCGACGGTGCTGACGCTGACGCCGAGAACGGTGGCCACTTCGGGAACACTCAATCCGCCAAAGAAACGTAACTCGACAAGTTTGGCATGGCGCTGGTTCAGTTTCGCCAGGGCGTCGATAGCCTGATCCACGGCGAGGACTTCAAGTTTCTGCTCGGGGCCGATGAGATTCTCGCTCAGTGTGACCATGGCTGCCGCGCCGCCTCGCTTGTCGCGTTTAGCGGCGATCGCATGATTCACCAAGATGCGTCGCATCGCGATGGCGCCGACCGCAAGCAGATGGCTGCGATTCTTCCAATCGACTTGCGCTTGTTCGGCAAGCCGGAGATAAGCTTCGTTGACCAAAGCTGTGGCCTGCAGTGTGTCAGCATGCGCTTCGCGGGCGAGATAGCTTTTCGCGAGGCCACGGAAGTCGTTGTAGATCAGTGTGAACAGGCGATCGAAAGAGGCGTGGTCGCCATTGCTTGATTTTTTAAGAACCTCAGAGAGCCCGGGAATAGGAGCTGAGCCTTCCAGGCCTTCTCGGTCCCTTCGTCCCATGTGCATCCACCTCAGCTACCCATCACTGCAGGCTGCCTAACGTTGCTACCGAAGCAGTTTTCGGTTGGCTTAACTCGCAGGGTAAGCAGAAGCGGCGACTTGCCTCCCCGGCTGTTTAGTTTACAACGGGCTCGGCAGGTACGACACAAGGGCCGCGCACCCCGCGACGCGCGGCCCACGAACAGGTTGGACGTCAGTTGCCAGGTCGGAGATTTGAAGCTGCTAATCGCTATCGCCTGCTGCCGGGCTATAAACGGAGTTCGGTGATCTCACGAATCCCGCGTCAACCGAATTGCACAGAAAACCCGCGTGTTTGATCCAACCTATTGACTTGACGAGAATTGGTCGCAGCCTGAGGATTAGTAAACGCCGTTACGTCCGCGCAATCCGCTTTGACGGAGTCGGCATCTCGGACATGCGACCGTGCCGATTACTCGTGTGTGGTCCCAATGTGTTTACAAGAGTCAAGCGTAGTTTCCGGATTGTGGCTGGTTTACGGGCAACCCGGAAGTTGGGTCGCGGGGGGTGGCGACTGACTTGGATAGATCGTGTGTGACGGCGTAGTATTTACGATACGGCTGATGCACAGAATTTCGGAAGAGGGATGGCATGGAGTTCAAAGTTCAACTCCTTCGCTACTTCAACGCTGCTCGGGCGATTTCCACTAGGACGTCACCGCCGCCGTTACGCTCATTCGCGGTTAACTGGGCGGAAACAGTTGGTTCAATTCCATGCCCTTCGAAACGGCGGCCCTGCCAAGTTATGTACTCTGCTCTAGGCATGATGAGCATGTAACCTTCGCCAACCTTTGTACCCGAGCCAGGGATTAGGCGACCAGCAGTCTCAGTACCAACTATAGTCGCTAGCGTATTCTCGGCCGCGAAGGCCGCGATCATTTCGCCGGCACTGACCGTGTGTTCGTTTACCAGGATTGCGATGTGGCCATGCCATCTTTGCGGTCCGAGGCCCTCAGACACTAAGACAACTGACGAGTCGCGCCCACCGAACCGCAAAGCCAAGGAAGCAATCGCCACCGGGTTGGGCAAGTGCGTCGGCAGTTTGTCCAGTTTCGGCAAATTTTCCTTTTGGTAGCCAGATTCCGCGCGCTTGCGGGAGAGCGTGTATCCAATGGGCATCTTGTTTGGTGTCAAATAACTCATTAGCCGCAAGACGCCCAGTCCTCCACCAAGATGGCCGCGAAGGTCGATAATCAGGCGATCACATGACGAGAGTTCCGCCACAGCAGCATCGATTTCGCGGGCAACACATAGGCCGAGCAGGCCCGGAAAGATGCTCACTTTGAGATATCCGACATTCCCGTCGAGCTTTGATGCAGAAACAGCGTCAGGCTCGCAATACGGCTGTCTTCGGGAGCGAGGCATTGGAACGACAACGCGCAGGATCACATCCTGCATTCTGCGTTGAATTTCGAGGGACCAGTCTGCCCCCATAGCGAACGTGGGCTGCTCCGGCGGAAGGATCGGCCTGCCGTTCACCGATTTCAGGACATCGCCGGTATGTAGTCCGGCAGCGTCAGCGGGTCCGCCTGCGTGAACATCCTGGGCGACCCAATAAGTCCCTTCCGACAGTTCTACTCGGCTGAATGTCGCACCAATAGCAAGGCGCGCTGGAACGCGGCGAACAGATTGATGGAAGAAACCAGTGTGACTGGTTCCCAAACGCCGCACGAGATCATGCATGGCCAGCTCGAACGCTTCTGGATCTTCGTTCGCAAGAATTTCGTCTTTGTGGGACTGGGCCAGGGCGGGCCACTCTGTTCCGTTAAACTTCGGATCGAAGTAGTGCTTAGTAACCGCCCGGTAAACCTTATCGAAGATGTGTGTGCGTTGCTTGTAGCTCAGTTTGTTTGGTCGTTGTGACAATTGTTTTCGTACCGTCCCCGATTACTTCAAACCCGGCCCATAGATAGGGATTCGCCTTATCGCTGTATGTCTTGATGAAATCCAGTTGCGATGAACGAAGCGCATCTCTGATCGACGCCCCTTTTGCGAGCTTCTCATAGAAGCTCTCCATCAACGTCGCCGTTGAACGGTCGTCCACATCCCAGAGGCTCGCGACTACGCTCTTCGCCCCGGCGGTGAGAAACGCTCTGGCGAGATTCATGATTCCTTCCTCTCCTTGCAGGCGACCGGTGCCTGTTTCGCATGCGGAAAGAATGACGGCATCGGCGTGCAATCGCGTATGGCGGATCTCGCGGGCCTGCCAAAGGCCATCTTCCGAAGCGCTTCCGGCCGTCAGCACAATAGCGGCCCGATCCGGTTCCATTTCATCGCCAAGTCCGTGCGCCGCGAGATGGATCACCCTGAATGCGGAAAGCGGTTGCGCTTTCAGAGCGGCCTCTGATGCATCCGCTCCCTGAAGAATGACACCATTTCCACCCAGAGCGGAATCTGCCTCGGTAATTTCTTCCCGGCTGAAGCGCAGGGGCTTTATGTCAGCGCCGCGAATATCAGCAATTCCACGCGTGGATACGCCCGCAGTAGTAGCCGGCGTTTCTGGGCTGAACGCCACGCCTAAGAATTCCTTCGATGCGCCGGTTTCTGGCTCTCGGATGAGGGCAGCTAAAACGGTTGCTGATGGAGCCACCGAAACTGCAACTCGCTGAACAACGTACGCACCCGTTTCGTTTTGGAGCGCTTGAAACGGAAGCAAGTGCAGAGTTCCATCGGGAACGACAATCAGGGAATTCCAATTTCGATTGAAGATCGGTGAGAGCAGACTTGAATAGAGTGCCTGCGCCTTCTCATGCTCATCGTTCCCTACTTTGATGCCTGCCAAGTAACTCCTTGTGAGGTGTGTGATCTGAGTCTCCGGCAGCAACTTGTGAACCGTCATTCCGGCTGTTGATACTTCGATAGCGTAAGATGCGCCGCGATCCAACACATATTCGACGAAGACCTGGTCTGGCTTCAATAGCCGGATGAGCGCAGGTAGCGTCAGTGGCGGACGACGCAGGATCGTGACTTCTTGCCGTTCTTGTTTGAACTGGGAGGTCCCGAGCTGATCATATGCTTGGTCGAGCTCATTCAGAACGCGCTTCGCTTGAGCCGCAGCCAGCGGTTGGTGGATTAGAATCCTTTGTAGCTGCGCGATCCTGATCTCCGCAGGCGAAGCCTCGATCGAGGAACGGGATTGGTGAGCATAGCGAATTGAATCGAGAAGAACACGACCCCGAGCGCTCTCAATGATCTGGAACGCCTTGGGCCCATCGTGAAGTTGATCCCACGCGAGGCGAAAGTGCGCCCTATAAATCTGGCTGAACGCGCTCACAATGGAGCTTTTCACGTGTGAAGACGGCGCGTTGACGAGCAATCCCTCAAGAAGCGTGGTTGCCCGGTCATATAGCGCATCTGCTGTCTTCAAGCGGCCAAGTGCGGCTGCGGCATCAGCTTGGGCCGCGACGAATAGAGGGAGGTCGTATCCTTCTTCAACACCCTTCAGATTTTCGATGCCACGGTCGAGAGTTTCCGCTGCCTCGTGTGGGTGCCCGGTTTGCAAGTACACGCGAGAAAGAGCCAGGAGTGCCTCAGCTTCTAGTCCCGGAAGCTCCGCTGAATGAGCCACGGACGCCGCCCGCGAGAAAGCCCGCTCGGCTTCGACGATGTTCCCGGAACCCTGGGCAATCTGCCCATGTTGGTTCAGAAGTTCAATTTCTGCGCCAAAGACCTTCTCGGTCTCGGCGAGCTGAAGAGTGCTGGTGTAGAGGCTCTCTGCCTCGACTGCCCTCTGCGATCGCTCTGGTTCGGGCAGGTTCGCGATGGCGCGCATCCTCGCTATCACCAACAGCAATGGCACACGCTCGTAACCGTGCTGCCTGGCTGTGTCACTGGCCTTGTCCACTTGCTTCAAGGCGTTGTCGGCCATGCCGTTCAGCGCCATTCCGTTTGCGAGCCAGATCGTGAAATTGATTGCGCCACCAACATCGCCTATCTTTTCTGCAGTTGCAATCGCTTTGAAGAGGCCCATGCCCGCCTCGCTGATGTTGCCGTTGATGCCAGCAACGATTCCCAACTCACCTTGTGCTCTGTTTTGCCACTTCGCGTCCCCGACCATTGTTGCGGCTTGGAGAACTTCCCTCCAGTCTGAGGCCGCTGCGGGAGTATCGATATTCAAATCAATCACGCCGCGCAGAGCAAGAGCCTGAATCTTGAGGTGAAGATCACGCTGAACGATCGGGTTAGTCAAATCCCGCTCGACCTGCGCCTTAACGGATTTGTAATTTCCCTGGTCTGATTCGGCGTGTAGTCTGCCGAACTTCGCGTAGAGTTCGTCCCGTGTGTTCCCGGCTGTCTGAAACTGCTCTTCGGCCTTCTTAAAGAACGGTTGAGATCGATACCTATCGCCTTGATCGGCGAGCTTTTCGGCCTGTCTCAATAGTTGGTCGGCGCTTTGCGCGTGGGCGGGGCCGCCGAGCATGGCGCAACATGCCAGGATGGCGGCCACTCCCAATTTCAACAGGAGGAATTTGGAGACGGAAAGAAGGTAGCCGTCGGAAATTGAACGCTGCATCTATCCCGTAAGTCACGACGGCACGCGTTCGTGACAAGAAATTTCATTTTTTCGCCGACAGATTCCCAACATTTCCAGTTCCGAGAAGCCTTGAGGCGCAATCCCAGGGCATCGTTTCACGTTTTCCCTATTTCTTTTCGGTGTGCGCCGCTTCCAGTTCGGAACTCACTGCTTGTCACGACTGCTTGCTGTTACGGCTTACCGGGTAGGGACCCTCGTCGGACCAGGGCGATGCGAAGAAACTTGGACACAACGCGAAACGTAGCCTACCAGCAGATTCGCGCAATGGGAGGGACACTGTTTGAGGTTGGTCTATTCAAACCGGACGATCAGAGGAGCGGGGGGGAGAAGCGGCAATGATACCTCGCACGTGGGACGCTGAGAGCCTAATCCGATCCATTCCTTGGATGAAACTCCAGAATTTGCAAGGGCGCAACATTTATGTCCGCCCCAAAGGCGAGCATAACCTGAGTTTGGTCGATGATCTTAAGCATGACGCAGTAAACCGGATGGCAGCTGCGGGATTCAACCCTGCCGTTCTCGTCGAGACTTCCACCGGGAACTTTCAGGCCTGGTTGAAACATCCCAAGATGTTGTCGAAGGAAATTAGCACCGCGGCGGCACGTACCCTCGCTGACCAGTTTGGGGGAGATAAAGGCGCAGCCGACTGGCGTCATTTCGGCAGGTTGGCCGGATTCACAAATCGCAAGCTGAAGTACCAGTCAGTGGAGGGGCTCTTTCCGTTCGTACGTTTGATTGCCGCGTCCGGTTCAGGGTATCCCGCAGCGGATAGGTTTCTTGCCCAGGTTGAATCCAAACTGGAACAGGAGAGATTACAGCGTGACCTGCAGCGCGCGTCCCGTGGTAAGCAGCAGCCCCCAAGTACACTGAGGACAATTGATCAGTTTCGCCTGAATCCGTTCTACGGCGGTGACGGCACGCGAATCGACCTAGCCTATGCAATCTATGCGCTCTCCCATGGGAGAAGCGAGGCCGACGTCGAAGCAGCTCTGCGTGGTCGCGATCTTTCCCACAAAGGTAACGAGAAGCGTCAATCAGAGTATATAGAGCGAACGATCAAGAAAGCTTTTGCGGTCACAATGCGAACCGAGTGGGCATTGACCCGGTGAATCAGTAAATCACTTCCACGTCAACGCGAGACGCAGTAAATCAGAAATAGGCAGATGACTACAAACGCAAGCCGAGCGCGCGGGCTCAGCGCAAGAAAGAAGATGGCGAGCGCTCTCACAAAAACTGCCTTCCACTTCACCTTACCGCAAGAACACGCCCGAGTAGAATCCGCTCGCGAACAGTACCGCTCCGCTTAAAATCCCAACGGCTATCCACCGAACTATCGACCATCGGGACTGGGCCCGGTGCAGTTCTTCGACGAGTTCGCACGCGTGAAGTCTCGCCTCGTCGATGTCTTTCTGAAGTTCCCCTCTTATGGCTGCAACACACTCACGCACGTCGTAACCGACCGCGGCGCCGGCTCGTATCTGGACTCGCTCGGCTGCTTGAGTGAATTCCTCGGCTGCGGTCCGAATGGACCGTAACCCTTCGCTGAGGACATTCTCGAGAACAAGGCGATTGAGCGTCACAACCGCCATGATCGGATCGTCCGGGTCGATCCGGATTCCGTGCTGTAGGGAAGCCTCGGCAGCCAATCGTCTGAGCTCTGTCGAATCCATGAAACCCGGATTAGAACGCCAGCTTGTCGAGTTGGTCAAATACGTCGCGTTGGACGACTGCAAGTCGCTGCTTCGCCATAATCGGCAGCTTGCATTCGTCAATAGCCTCGCGAAACGTCAGCTTCGCAGAAATCATCTCTTCCAAATCACGCCCGAAGGTATCCTGATTTCGTTTTGGGATGACGACAGCGCCGCAAACCCTATCAGCATTCTCACGGAAAGCCGCCATCTCAGACAGCTTTTTGCCATCGGCCTCAACTCGGCCAAAGTATTCGTTGACCCAGACCACGATGTTTCGCCCCTGCGTTGTCTGGGCGAGTTCGTGAAAACCGTTCAATGTGTCAATTAGAGCCTGGCCGCCCGTAATGACGGTATGAACGTAGACCTTGCGACCACTATCGCGCAGGTAATTGAGTGCGTTGTTCTCCAAGAGGTAATGCCAGAGCGGAAGAAATGTTGATGCACCGTTATCAACCACAAAGGTTGCAGCATCCTCCGTAAGAAATCGTTCCATGAGAGCATCGAACAAGCGTTGATCGATTCGGTTGTGTTCGTCGCGAAGCTGAAGTCGATCGGCGGTAAGTGCTGCATATTGGGCAAAGGTGCGATTCACGGGATCGGTATCAATACAGCGCACATCTTGTCCCGAGTGTTTGAAGAATTGCGCGAGAATCGCGGCGATGAGGCTCTTGCCAACCCCGCCTTTTCCCTGCAACGTAAGGTGGATCGTACTCCCGCCATTTTCGGCTGTTGTCTGGGTAGCTTTCGCCATTCGGTTCCTTTCAGATTCAGATCAACTTCTTCGGATCGGGTTCGGCGTTGTAAGAAAAACCAGAGCGCTTTTTTTCCCGCTCCAGAATATGTGCGAGCGGTTGAATCAAATCTATTTGTTGCTCGGGTATTGCCGGTTCAGCCGTCGGTTGGGCTTCGGACAGCATCGTCAAAGAGGCTTCACGCCGACGGAGCTGACAAACATAATCCGACAAGCGGGCGTACCCGATTTCGAGCCCGATTTCGTTCAACCAGCGGCAGATGTCTTTCAGGCTATGGCCGGACGCAAGTAACTGCTTTATCTCCGGCCATGCCTGGCGAACTTGGCCAGCCTTGGTGCGAGGTTTTTCCCGCAGATGCGTGCGGAGCTTCGCCAGATCGAGCTTGTCGTTTGTGGTCTTGTCCAAGCGGCCTCTATCTGTAAGTCGCGCAGAAGCACGGTCGTGACAGGCCGCTTCGGGAATTTCTGCAAATCTTCCGGTAGATTTCGGAAGAGGCATTCACTAGGCAGCGATTTCGGACTATTTCACTCTGTCCGGCCATGCTTTCGGACGGGCTAAGACAACCACGGCGATAGAAATCAAAACAGAAGGGTAGTGGAACATAAAGGGTTGTAGTGCGTTGATTTGTTTTCTGATTACAAGTCGCGCCGATTGCAGAGCTTGCCCTGTGTACATTTCCGAGAGGTTGTAATACATCTGTACACGTCACTGTCACAGAGGCGGCTCCTCCCGGCTTACTGTTTAGGAGACAGACTTTGCCGAAGCAAAAAGGCGTGGTTCGATCGGTTCGGTTCGATGCTGAGCTGAACGGTCGAGTGGAGCGTGCGGCGCGAGAACATGGCTTCGCTAACCCGAGTGCTTTCATTCGGGACGCGATTCAGCGCGCAACCTCTGGCCAGGAGACTGCTGCGGAAGCGGCAGAACAGCGGATCGCCGCCAGTATTGATCGCGCAATGGGCGAGATTCGGAAGGTCCGGCGAGTCCAGCAGGCAGCATTTGCTTTTGCAGATGCGCAGATCAAAATGCTTCTTACCTGCCTAGCCGAACCGCCGAGGGAAGTTTACGACCAAGCTGTAGCCCGCGGAAAGTTGCGGTACGACCGATTCCTGAAGAGTGTCGGAATGGGAATGGTCGGGGATTCCGCAATGGCGATGAAGGAATTATTGAACCGTGCCGAACAAGAGTGACGAAAAGGACGAATTCAGACTTCGGCCACACCGCCCCCCAAAAAGGGGAAAAGACGAGTCGATTGCCTGGGCCACCACGCTGAAAACCGTATTTCGGTACGCCTCGACATCAGCTCGCACGCGAAGGCAATCCGCCCGTTCTGCCGCAAGGCCGAGGAAGCAGTTTAATCAGAGGTGTGCGATTCGCATCACGTACGCAAAAAACAAGATCGCCGGGCAGTGGCGGGCTCATGGTCGGTATATCGCCCGCGAGAGCGCCATTCGAGACTGCGCCGCAGGTTTCAACTCCAACAGTGCAGCGGTCGAGCCAGCGCAAGCCCTCAATAACTGGCAGAAGGGAGGCGACGCCAGGCTCTGGAAATTGATTGTCTCCCCCGAATTTGGAGACCGAGTCGATCTTCACCACCTGACGCGTGAGCTCATGAGGAGGATGGAGTCGGATCTCGGGACGGGGTTGGAGTGGGTTGCCGTGAGCCATTTCAACACAGAGCATCCGCATACCCATGTCGCCCTGCGGGCGGTTCGCGATGACGGATCGGTTTTGGATTTTCCCCGTGACTACGTGAAGGCTGGTATAAGGATGATCGCCGAAGATCTATGCACTCGGCAAATGGGCTACCGGAACGAACTCGATGCGCGAGCTGCGGAACGCCGCGAGATCGACCAATCAAGAGTCACTTCGCTGGACCGGATTATAAGCCGCGCGAATATCGTTGAAGACAATTCTGAATCCGAAGGGCGTTTTACGTTTCAGCCTGCAGCAGCCACCGCTAAGCAGGAACAGTGCCGCCACTTGGAAGCTAGGCTGATTTTCTTAAAAAAAATGGACCTAGCCACCCAAGCGAGACCAGGCACATGGAGCGTGCGAGCAGATTTTCTGATGGTGCTAAAAGCCATGCAGCAGATTGGCGACCGGCAGAGAATGCTCGCGACTCATAAAGCACTGGTATCCGATGAACGACTGCCACTCGTCGTAACCGAACAGCGCAGCATCAAGTATCTCGAAGGCCGAGTTCTCGGACACGGCGAAGACGATGACGGCAGAAACTTCGGGCATCATCACATGCTGCTGGAGGGAACCGATGCGAAGATTCATTTGATCTACTACACCCCGGAATTGGAAGAAGCGCGGAGTCGCGGCCAGCTTGGTGTAAATTCATTTGTCAAATTGATGAAGAGTTTTGAGAATGGCGGGCCATTACTAACCATTAAGAATCTCGGAGATTCGGAAGAGCTGTTAGACAACACCAAGCACTTCCTCCAGAAAGCCCGAAGCCATTTGAATACGGAGTCTGCCACCGAGGAGTTCTGGGGTGGATGGCTCGGTCGCTACAGGGACCGACTAACTTTGGCAAACATTACAGCTGAAAAAGAATCAGGCACGCGACTCGGGCGCTGATAACGTGTCAGCTGGCACCCTTTTGTCTGAGTGCTTTCTCCCTGACACCTCATCGCCGGAAGCGAGCGCGAAGTACCTCAGCTGCCTTTTCAAGATCGAGCGCACGCACTTCGTTACCATGCCGACGAGCATTGGCGGCTTGCCGAACCTTGATGCTTGAGCAGATGTGCCCATCCATAGCGAAGTAGTGAGCGACGATGTAGTCCGAATCCTGTTTTGGATACTTCGTGAAATGCCATCGCTCAGGGTGGCGTAGCGCTTCGTTCCAAACCAATAGCCCGAGAAATTTGCCCGCGTGCTCATGTGCGGGTTTGGCGATCTATGCTGACTTGCTCCAGCGAGAAGTAAACAGTCTCGAATTCTGAATGCCACTCGTCTTTTTGACCGGTGCACGCGATCCAGGCAGCTGTGAATTCTGTATGAGTATCGAGATGTCTTCGTATTGCCACCCTGGCTACCCGTTCCGCATTGCAATCATATTTGTTCAGAATGGACAGATACTCATTGAGCTGGTCTTCGCGAGCCTGTTTGTCGATCGGGATGCACCCGCTATCGATAGTGAAGTGTACAAGCAACCGTTACGGCCTCCTGCCGCCGAGATCATTAGCAGCCGTATAAACGGAGTCCGATTCCCTTTTCAGGGTGCCTGGTTCACCGTAGAAACTTAGGAACTGGGCGAGAGCACGAGGCGATCCGGCAATCTCAAACTGCAGCCCGTTCTTGACGAAAGTGGCGCTTACCGACCCCTCGACGGTCGGGCTGCTCGTGTGTTCAGCCGCTTCGGTCATTTGCGAGGACATTTCACTCTCCGGCAGTTTGTGCACCACAGGCGATAACAGCTTCATATCGCAGGCTGTAGAAGCTTTCTCGCCTGCTTGGGCTCTTAACACCAGCTGCCAAAATCTTTGAAATTCAGAAGTAACGACAACGTGGTTCTGACCAGCAGCGGGCGATGAGAGTCTCTCGAGCGGCCGGCACGGAAACAGCTCATCCCAGAGAGCTTCGCAACGACTCGCAACCATGCTATTTCGATCTCCAGATTGCGTCATGAACCAATTACTCACTAGTACGTACGCTTCGCTCTTCAACGGGGTGCTTGGCTGGCTAATCCACCGTCGAAATTCCTTATAAGCACGCCCACTTAGAGTGAGGCCTCGATGTCTTTCTTCCGCGATGGCGTTGAGGAGCTGTCCGATCCTTGCGGCATCCAGTTCATCAACATTGAGTAAAACTAGGTCGAAATTATGGGCAGACTGTGGCGATCTGCGCGTCCATCTAGGTTTCATTTGATAGCCCCATGTAGTGGATTTGGGTTCCCTTGCATGTCTAACCAGTATTCGATCATGAAACATAGCGATCAGCCATTGCCCTCTTAAGTTTGAAATGGGATAGTGCTACTGGTACCTACGCGCGAGAGAGCATTCCTGCTTTCAACTCTCTCCCTGCCTATCGCTTGGTCCGGGCGTTTTCTCGTCCGCACGGTGCTTGTCGTGATAGGGCATTCGGGCACTGATTCGGCATGAACTCACATGCACCTATCTCCTGTGTGCGAACTAATCCCCAGACTCGGCTTCGGAACCATGACTCTGCTCGTGAAAATCGTCTTTCCCGTTGGGAATAAAAACCAAGCCGGGTTGTTTGCGCACTCGCGTTCTCCAGCGAAGCCGCTGATCGGCTTGAGTCGCGCTGATTCGCTCCGGCTGCTGTAACAGCTAAACCGAAACGCTTGTCACAAATCACGCTTACCGTGGCTTACAGGGTAGGGGCGACGGCCGCTCCTAAGGAAAAGGAGACCTATGGACAGTCAAGAATCAAGCACACTAGTCGCAGACATCGGCGGCGAGCCGCTCGACGGTTCCGGTTTTGAGGCCGAAAAGCCAGCGTTTGAAGAGGAGATTAGATTTGAAACTCCGGCTCAGGACCTGGAGGTGGAAGATAAATGAACTCCACCGTTTCTATTGGAAAAAATCCGCAATCCGGTGAGGGCCTCAATTCTGTTAAACGTGACCACCGCCAGGAGGTAACAGATTCGATCATCAACATGTTGGAGCAGGGCGTCGCACCCTGGCAGAAGCCATGGCAGGCCGTCGGTATCCCGATCAATCCGACTACGGAAAAGGCCTACAGAGGTGGTAACGCCGTCCACCTACTGGCCACTGCTATTCAGCGCGGCTACGAAGATCCGCGATGGATGACATACAAGCAAGCTGCTGAGAACGACTGGCAGGTCAAGAAGGGTGAAAAAGGAACAAGGATCGAATTCTGGGAGGTAAAACAACCGTCTAACGCCAGGAATGAACCCGATCAGCCCGGAAGCGAGCTATCGGGCGAACGAGATCGGCGATTTATCGCATCTACACCGTCTTCAATGCCAAGCAGATCGAGGGCGTCCCACCGCACGCTCCAAAAGAACGAACAGAATTTGAGTCACTGGAGGCGGGCGAGCGAATACTAAGCAGCTCCGGAGCGAATATTCACCACGATCAGCTCGACCGCTGTTTTTATAGCCGAGCCAGCGACAGCATTCACCTCACACCCAAGGAGGCGTTCAAGGATGCCTCTGGGTATTACGGAACAGTACTTCATGAACTGTCGCATTGGACCGGCCATCCCTCGCGATTGAATCGGTCAACGCTGAACGAATCCTACCGATTCGGCGACCCAGCATACGCGAGAGAAGAATTGCGAGCCGAACTAGCGAGCCTTTTCGTCGCCGCCGAAACCGGTATCCCGCACGATCCGGCCAGCCATGCCGCATACGTCGGGTCCTGGATTGATGCGCTTCGAAAAGATAAGAATGAAATATTCCGCGCCGCACATGACGCATCCGCCGCCGCCGATTTCGTGCTTTCTCTCGACCGGGAACCAATAAAGAACTTGGCGGAGAACAAAACCGATTCTCAACCGGAACGGGAGAACAGCCGCTTTGTATCACGGCTAGAGCCGGATTCAGGAACCGTCGGCGTCCACGATAAACGTTTCGGCAACGATCACCACACGCCCATTGATCAAGCGGACCGCCTGCCAGGAACTAACGGAGCAGATAAGCAGTCTGGAAAGCCGGGCAATCGAAGTGAGCTTAGCGAATCGTTCCAGGAGGCGCGAGCGCTGGCAATTAAGGAACTTGGCCAAGAAGCACGCATATATGTGGCACAGACGCAGGGTGGAATGTATTGCGGAAAGATCATCGGCGAGACACAGCATCATCTCGTTCAGAGCATCTCTTCTCGAACCGCAGTCGCGCATTTGAAGCAACTTGTGGAAAACCCGCCCGATATCAATTGCAATGTTGCTATTTCCTACCGGGATGACAAAACGCAGGTCCGGGAGTTGCGCGAACGAAGCAAAACTGCTGAGCTTGTGCGATGAGTGCCTATAGAACGCCGCGTGATCCCGGCGGATTTCCATTTGGATACAACTGGCGAGCCACTCTCACGGGGCTCGCCTTCCTTGTTTTATTCAACTTCGCAGCATCTCAATATCTGGCCTTCCGATTTCGTTATCAAGCCGCCCTGGGCCGACCACTCCTACGGACCCGCACGTCTGCCATTTACGAGCCCTTTGCCTGGTGTTTCTGGGGGTTTCGGAATTCCACAAGTCGAGATCCGCGCATTCGAAAACCGTTGTTTGAGGCCGAAATGATGGTCCTCGCCGGGTCCATGCTTTCCATGTTTGTCTTTTTTGCCGCAGCAAATCGGCGAGCGAGGCGCCTATCGGAGAATGCCGAAGACCTTCATGGCTCCGCACGATGGGCAACACCGAGGGACGTTGAGGCAACTGGTTTTACGCAGGCGAAGTCCGGCGTCTATGTGGGCGGCTGGTATAGCGATTCCAAACGGAAGCTGATCTATTTACGGCATAACGGGCCGGAGCATATTCTGGCGTTCGCGCCGACAAGATCCGGCAAAGGCGTCGGCCTAGTTATTCCCACCTTACTGTCCTGGGACGAGAGCGCCGTCATTTACGACATCAAGGGGGAGAATTACGCGAAGACGGCGGGATTCCGATCTAAACATGGTCACATTTGCTTCAAGTTTTCTCCCATCGAGGATGGCTCATCGTCGCGGTTCAACCCGCTTGCCGAAGTTCGGCTATTTACCCCGCGCGATGTTTCAGACGCACAAAACATTGCCGACATGATTATCCGCAGCGGCGAGGATAGCCCGATGGAGCGCCACTGGGAGGACACGGCCGCGTCGCTTACGACCGGAATGATTCTGCATGTCTGCTATACCGCCGCGAGCGAAGGCCGAGTCGCTTGCCTCGCAGACTTAGCCGGACATTTCACGCGGCCCGGTATTGACTTTCGGGAAACCCTCAACGAGATGCTGAGTTTCCCTCATGATACTCAGTTGAAGCGCGGTTGGATCACGTCGTCCGGCTCAAAGGTCGCCACGCATCCGGTCGTATCGGAAAAGGCGCAAGAAATGCTCGATAAAGAGAGCAAGGAGTTGTCGGGCGTCCTCTCAACGGCGAAAACTGCCCTCGCGCTATATAGTGATCCGCTTGTCGCTCGAAACACCAGTGCAAGCGATTTCACAATCGACGATCTTGTGAATTTCATGCGTCCCATTTCGCTTTACTTGGTTGTGCCGCCTTCCGACAAGATTCGTTTGCGGCGGCTCATCCGGCTGATGTTCACGATGGTAGTGAACCGGTTGACTGAGCGGATGGCATTCGACGGAGCCGAGCAGAAGCGAAATCGACACCGGCTCCTATTTCTGATTGACGAGTTTCCAAGCCTGAATCGCATGGAGATTTTCGCCGATGCGCTCTCTTACATGGCCGGTTACGGTCTGAAGGCATACCTGATCACGCAGGACATTCGGCAGATTGTAGATGCCTACGGGCAAAACGAAAGCATCGTTTCCAATTGCCATGTGCGTATTGCCTACGCGCCTAACCAAGTTGAAACGGCAGAACTGCTTTCGAAGATGACTGGAACCACGACTGTACAGAAGGCCAGCTTCAATTTTTCCGGATCACGATTTTCTCCTGTCATGTCGCACATCAACGGCAGTGTTGATCACGTTGAGCGTCCGCTGATGACCCCGGATGAAGTGATGCGGTTGCGCCCTCCTCAGAAATCTGGCGATGGATCATCAGAAAAGATAATTGCGCCTGGCGACATGCTGATCTTCGTTTCCGGTCATTTCCCAATTCTCGGAATGCAAATGTTGTACTTTTTTGATCCGGAACTTCAAAGGCGCGCCGGAATTGCGCCACCCGGATCTTTGCAGATGCTGGATGGAAAGACTGTCATTGGCCAGAAGCCCATTGATCGTACGAGCAACATAATCAGCAAGCCTGAAGTTGTCGTCACCGAGGAGGCCACAAGTCATCTGGAGAAGGGCTTTCTGGAAGAACTTCAGGCCGGCAATGCACCGCCACAGAAAGGGTGATCGGGATGCAGAAGAATCGAATCGAACTTGCAGGCTATTTGGCGACGAAACCGGAAGCTCGCTTTCTACCATCAGGCACTAAGGTAGCGAATGCTCGACTGAAAGAGAGCTACCGCTTCACCGGCAGCGACGGCAAACAGCAAACGCATGCAAATTGGCACAGCCTGGTCTTCTACGGCGAGGTTGCGGATATTGCTCTCTCTTACGAAAAAGACGACAACATCTTCGTCGAGGGATCGCTACAACAGCGGAAGTTTACACCTGCTGACGGCGTGACGCGCACCGTCTATGAAATCCACGCGCGGAGCTGCCACGAGATAAGCGCGGGTCGTTTCGACCGTGACGAACCAGCCAGCGCAAACCCCGAAGTTTCCAATGCAGGAGACGATCACGATGATCCTTCGTGGCCGGTTGGCCCGGCTTAGCGGAATCGTGCCCGCCGCAGTGGTAATCGCCGGTATCGGCGTGACGTTTCAGCTTGGAGGCATTCGCGTAAACGCATCATCTTCACTGCCTATTGGACTCTATAGGACGACTTCTGACAAATCGGCGAGACTGATTGGATTTTGTCCAATGGAGCCGTTCGCTTCGATGTCCGCAAGCCGCGGCTACCGGAAAAAAGGAAATTGTCAGGATGGAGCGGAACCGCTCATGAAGCCGGTCGTGGCAGCCGAAGGCGATACTGTCGAGATTTCTAGCGAAGGTGTGAGCGTAAATGGAACGCCGCTACCCAACAGCACAGCCCGTCCATTCGACACAAAGAACCGGCCATTAACGCACTGGCCATTTGGTAAATACCGAGTCGGCACAGGCACAGTGTGGGTCATTTCTTCGTTCAATATCCACAGCTTTGACTCCCGATACTTCGGCCCCGTCCCGATCGCCTCCATCCGCTGCTACCTTCGTCCGCTCCTAACAGAATGATTCTAGAGGCGTTTACGAGCGGAACTGCTTTGGTGGTTTCGTGCACAGCGAAAGTGGCGGGTTTAACATTTCCGACCGAGCGAAACGAAATGGTTGTATCCTTTCGTTAGGCACTCCGCTAACGAAAGGATAGTTCCGCTGGTCGAAGACGAGCAAAACCAGAGGCTTGGCCGTTATGTCGTTAACAGCTATGGCAACGAACCAGTCCGGGCGTTTGTTCCGCCCCCGCTGCCGCCCTTGCCACCAGTTCGCCTCGATGGGCTGCAACAGCTTCTGGAGCAGGCGAATCAGGCCCTAGGCCGACTCGATGGCCTAGCTTCTATCCTCCCTGATCTCTCATTATTTATCTACACCTACGTTCGCAAGGAAGCCGTGCTGTCGTCCCAAATTGAGGGAACGCAGTCGTCTCTGTCAGACCTTCTGATGTTTGAAAATGATGAGGTGCCGGGCGTTCCGATTTCAGACGTCCAGGAAGTCTCAAACTACGTTGCAGCAATGAACCATGGATTGCGGCGGCTGCGCGGCGGCTTTCCGCTCTCGCTCCGGCTCATTCGAGAGATTCACGAAATACTTCTGTCGGGCGGCCGCGGGAGTGAAAAACAGCCTGGCGAATTTCGAACCGGTCAAAACTGGATTGGCGGCACGCGTCCTGGGAATGCCGCCTTCGTACCGCCACCGGCCGACATAGTGCCCGACTGTATGGGCAAGCTTGAGCTGTTCTTCCACGAGGAACGCCCAGACCTACCGCTCTTAATCAAGGCCGGGCTTGTGCATGTTCAGTTCGAAACCATTCACCCTTTCCTCGACGGCAATGGCCGGCTCGGACGGTTGCTGATTACCTTTCTGCTCTGCGCTCAAGATGTTATTCGGGAACCGATTCTTTACTTGAGCTTGTACTTCAAAACGCACCGCTCAGCCTACTACGACCTGCTAGATCGGGTTCGGGCAAAAGGGGACTGGGAGGCTTGGCTCGACTTCTTCCTTACGGGCGTGAAAGAAACCGCCGATCAAGCAGGGAGCGCTGCTCGCCGTATCGTTGCATTGTTCGAGCAGCACGAGAGAAAGATCAACGCGCTTGGCCGCCCGGCCGCCTCAGTGTTACGCGTGTTTCAGCACATGCAGCGAAACCCGATTCTCTCAATCCCTGCCGCAGCTCAAAAGATCGGAATCTCGGCGCCGACGGTGGCCAAATCGCTGGGACACATGCGGCAGCTCGGGATGCTGCGCGAGACAACGGGCCGAGAGCGGCACCGATTGTTCGTTTATGAGCCGTATCTGGCAATTCTCAATGAAGGAACGGAGCCGATTCGGTGACTCACTTGCGTAATTTGCCCGGGGCATTGTGTGAGACAGCACGACCGCCCCAGAACGCGTTCATAAGAGGCGACGAAGCGCTTCTGAGAATGATTCCTCACGGCACGAGGTGCCTTTTCTACGATCGAATGAGCATTGGGGCCGAGTTGCCGCGTGAATCAGGCAAAGCGATAGCCCACTGTTCTGACAAAAATCTCAAGAGCCTTATCCATCTCAAACTCGAAAACACATGCTCGAATTAACCTTACGACAAGAGTTCAAAGGGGAACGCCTTAAAGGAACAACCATCGATTTCTCCGCAGACAAACCGAGTAGCGCTCTTCAGAAGTCGACTGCAGATTTCCTGAGCATCACCTATCCGTCCATTGACCTTTTGCGCGTGTTCGAATCGACGCAGCCGGACAAATCGCGCCCCGTCGTCCTGTTGGGCGGGCGTGGTCAGGGCAAATCGCATTTGATGGCCGCGCTCTGGCACGCAATTAAAGACCCGGCTGAGGCGACTAAGTGGCTGGCGAACTGGGCCACGAGACTGAACTGTCCGGAATTGAAAACTCTTAAATTCCGAACTAATTTTTTCGTTATTGCTGAAAGCCTCCACCAACAACGATTCAAGTCCTTGTGGGACATCTTGTTTGAAAGGCACCCGCTAGGCCAACTTGTCAAAGGAAAATGGCTTGGCAAAGGTACAAACGTGCCGGGCAGCGACCTGCTCCTTGAGATGTTTCAAGCGCACCCTACCGCGCTGCTACTCGACGAGTTCCAGACGTGGTTCGATGGCTTGAGCGATAGTCCAAAAGCAAAAGCACAAACTTGGGCGTTCAATTTCATTCAATTGCTCTCCGAGATCGCAAATGACCACCCTGAGTTGCTCGTGTTTGTTGCTTCCATCCGCGACAATCAATCTCAGGCCTATCAGCAGATTCACCGCATAAATCCGGTGCTTGTGGATTTCCAAGGCAGCCAGGCTAAGAAAGACCGCCAGCGCCTTCTGCTTTACCGTATCTTCGACAACCGGTTAAACGTGCCCGACCCGCAGATCAAAGCTCTGATCGAGCCCCATCTCGGGGAGTACGTCCGTCTGAACGAGATTCCGCCTGTCCTTCGCCAAAAATAGATCCGATTATAAATCAGTGTCTTGGAGAATGAAACTGCCACGTTAACTGCACGTTAAACACAGCCAAAGACGGCCATGTAACGTTCGTTACCTGCCGTCGCACTCGGCATTGCAGGCCTCCATGACCTTTCCATCTCGGAAATGTCATCACTGAATGGAATCAGCAAGTTGGCTATCGATACGTAACCACGTTACGCCGACGTTACGAATGGGAGGCGAGCAAATCAAAAAGCCCGCTTGAGTTTCCGGGCCAAACGCGATAGGAGCCATAGTCGCGCCAGCTACTCGGGAACCGAACCGTCGCTTCTATGGCGAGATGCTGCGTATGGCGGTCTGTGGTCGACATGGTCAAGATGTTCTGAAGTGCATCTCCGCTGCCTTGCTCGAACCCGAGCACGGAGCGTCGGCATACGAAGTTCTGTTAGAAAGCCTGTCGTTCGCAGCCACTTGGGCCAATTGGGCGTGCGAGGTTGAGATAGCGCTCGAGGTGCTTGCAGCTCCGCATCTGGCCGCACAACGGCAGTGGCTGGTGCGCAGCACTCTTGAACCTGTTCTTTATGCCTCAGGCGGCAACCTAACGCCTGCGCAGTTGGGCCGCGTGTTGTCGCTCGCCGGTGAGACCGAGGATACCAGATTTATTCTCCAGCGAACGGGCAGAACGTTTATCGGCAAGCTGCAGTTCAAAGTCGATCGCATTCTCGGCCACGGCGTGCGACGGGTCCTGGTGGTGCAAAACATCCGAGACGGCCAAGGAGACGAAATCATTCGGTGTGTGCCGCTGATACAGGCGCTTGTGGATTTTAATCCCGAGTTGGCGATTGTGCTGCTGACCAAGCGCGGCTATCTGTATGCACATCCGCGAGTCAGGGTGGTGAGCCTAGATGACAGCTTTACTATCGCCGAAGAGCTAACAACCGAGTTCGACGGTGTTCTAGACTTTTTCGAAAGTAACGTCCGCACGATGAACTATGACGATGCATTGAAATCAAAGATCTGCAGCTACGTCCAGAGTCGACGACCGGCCATGTTTCTCTCTTCGGAGAAGGCGTATAACCATTTCGTCTATAAACGAGTTGAGATTGAAGGGCAATGCTATGCCCGTAGTCTTGGACTCGATCGGCAGCGTGTTAACAACGTATACGAAACGACATTCCGGTTGTTGGCAGAAATGGGTTTGCCGGTACGCGTGGGCCAAAACACGCCAGCGTCGGAATGGGTGCTTGCAGGCTGCGATTGGGCGGCTGCCGAGACCGAATGGGAGCGGCTGACGAATTCAAAATGTGGACAAGCGCCCAGTGACGTTGTTGGGTCCGTTCGGTGGGGCGGAGCCACTGAAGGGGTTTACAGAGTTCCAGTGGGAATCGCTGGCGACCCGGATAAGCCGCTTGGTTGCCGAAGGCTTCTTTGTCGTCTTAGCTCCGAATGGAACCGCATGGGGAAGTGCCACCAGCGCCAAGAGCGTAATGGAGCAACTCGCGCCCGAGGAACAACGCTTTGTAGTGATCGCTCCAGATTCGATAGGAACCACTGCGCCACTCGAAACGTCTCGCCTTGAATCGGGGCTTTCCCCCCGCGACATTGCCACTCGAATGATTATCTATTTCATTCGCTTCGCATCGCTGGTGATTGCGGTCGAAGGCTGGATGATTCACGCGGCATACTGCCTGGGCAAGCCTTATCGAACGCTCATGCTGGCCTACTCGCAAGGCACTGACTGGCAGCCCTTTGCGCAAACTTCGCAACAGCGGATCGAGTGGCCGGCGCCACCTTTGAAGCTGGCGCAACGAAGCGCCATGGTCGTTGAGCAACCCCATAAATTCTTCCTGATTGCTCTTCTGCGGCTGTGCGGCGATTCTTCCGATCCCCGTGCGAGCGATCTGCTTTACCAAACGGCTGGTAGCCCCGATCGTGATCTTCGCGCCGCGGCTGTTGCCGGTTTGAGTGATCGGAGGGATGACAAAGCGCGGAAAGCAATGGTTGTGGCCCTACAAGACCCGTGTTACCGTGTGCGGGCTGTTGCAGCCGAAGCACTGCTGCTCCAGAACTCCGATATCGCACGAGAAACTCTACTCGCGCATTCACTTATTGGTCAACCAAAACGGGAGTGGGCAGCCATCATGCGATTAGGAGCGGATGCAATGCCTGCGCTCGAAATTGCCGCATGTGACCAGGACGAGGTAATCCGGCGCGAGGCAACATGGGCGATCGACTCTGTGAGAATCGGTTCGGAGTTCCCTAGGGCGCGTGTGCGGCATCGAGTCGTACGCATGCTCTCGCAGTTTATCGGTGCCGCAGTAGCCAGACGGCCCAAGGCGTGAAACATGGGATTGTTCGATTTGTTCCATAATCGGAGGGACCTGGACGAAGATGGCGCTCCTCGCTTGCTCATTCTCACCCCGGTGAAGAATGCTGCCGATTGCCTAGACGACTACTGCCGCCTGCTGCTTCGCACTACCTACCCGCATGAACGCGTTTCTGTGGGGTTCCTGGAGAGCGACAGCACGGATTCGACCCTGGTGGATCTCCCGCGCGTTGTTTCCGATCTCAGTCGTTCGTTTCGCCGCGTCGAATTTTGGAAGAAGGATTTCGGATACCATCTCCCCGAGGGCGTACATCGGGGCGACTCCAGCGTCAGGATTCAGCGTCGCAGAGTGTTGGCGAAGAGCCGCAATCACCTGCTCTTTCGGGCGCTCGCCGATGAGGATTGGGTCCTTTGGATTGACGTCGATGTGATCGATTATCCAACTGACATTATTGAGCGCTTACTCGCGACGGGGAAGGACATCGTTCAGCCACACTGCGTATTGGAGCGCGGCGGAGCCACTTTCGATCGCAACGCATGGCGCAACCACGGAGCACAACATCTTGACGATCTGCGTGGCTGCGGTGAACTCGTCGAGTTGCACGCCGTCGGCGGCACAATGCTGCTGGTCCGAGCCGATCTGCATCGGGACGGGTTGATCTTTCCGCCGTTCCTGTACGGGCGTCAAAACGGTCGTGTGCGACAAGGGCTTGGAGAGTTGGAGACCGAAGGCCTCGGCATTATGGCAGGTGACATGGGGTGTTCCTGCTGGGGCATGCCCGACCTGGAGATCCTGCATCGATGCCGGTAACGAAGCGCGAACTCCTGTACTTGAGCCCGGTTGTACCGGCTCTCACAGGGAATGGCCTGGCAATGCGAGCGGGGATGGCGCTGGAGGCTCTTGCATCGCGATACTCCGTCTCGCTCTTAATAGTGGAGCTTTATCCCTCGCTGGACCAAAACGCAGGCAAGTATTTCGATCGCATCTGCCGCCGCTGGACCGCTGTCGAGTTAACGCCCTCACCGCCTAGGCGCTTCTGGAGGCGGCGACAATCCTTTTCGGAGGTTCTATTCGAGTACAAGAAGCTTCATTTTGAGGTAATACATGTGTTCCGGTTAGCGATGCTTCCGTTTGCAGAGCCGTTCTTGCAGGCGTTCCCGAATGCAAGGCGCCATCTCGATCTCGATGACATTGATTCGGCCACGCACGACCGTATCGCGGAACTGGCCGATTCAAACGGCGATCATGACTTGGCGTCGCGGGAAAGGGAGGCTGCGGACCGTAGCCGCTTGATGGAGCAGCAAGCGTGCTCACGCTTCCATCGCGTTTATGTCTGTTCCCAGTCCGACGAGGACCGACTGTCGAAGCTGCAGTCGGGAACGGATATTGAAATCCTCCCGAATGCGGTGCGTATGTCTGAGAGGCCACTACGCTCCGGAAGCCGTGTGATGTCGCTACTCTTTGCCGGTACACTCGGCTACTATCCAAATGAAGACGCGGCTGTTTATTTGTGCCGAGAAGTGGTGAGTCGTCTGAGACAACGAACCGGACGGAGCGTCGAGGTGAAAATCGTGGGAAGCGGCGCATCCTTACGTCTCCGCCAGGCCGCAGCGGAGGCGGGAGCAGACGTCCCGGGATTCGTCGGCGCCATCCGGGACTCTTATGAGCGCGCAAGCATGGTCGTGGTTCCACTCCGAGCAGCTGGCGGTACGCGCATCAAGATTTTAGAAGCTTGGAGCTACGGCCGTCCGGTTGTCGCATCTTCGATTGGCATTGAAGGGTTAGCGGCTCGTAACGGTGAACATGCTCTGATTGCCGATGACGCCGACTCATTTGCCGATTGTTGTTTGAGACTCATGCAAGACGCCGACCTTTGCAAGCGCCTCATCGGGAATGGTCAGTCGTTAGTCGCCGAGCTTTACTCTCCTGACTCGCTCAGAAGAACCATCGCCGCACTGGACGATTGATCTCAGCGAGGATCTCGAGGAGACGATTAGTCGCTTTCTCCCATGTAAACTCAGTGAGGGTTCGGTGCTGAGGGCTACCGGTCGGGTCGTTCCTATGCTCGATGGCGTCACGTATGGCCCTGACTGCCTCTGCCTCATCAGGCTTCCACCACGTCGCATCGCGGAAGAAAGCCGCAGTTGCCGGATCGCCGTCGAATACAACCGGGGCCTGATGAGCAGTGATCAAACGCGCGATCGATCGATCCAGATAGCACTGATACGCGCTATGATCCGGGGCTATCAGCTGCAAGCCCGTTGCGGCTGCCTCCATCATCGCCTGATCCCATCCCTCCCCGAACGACATGCTGACGTAGTGCGTTGCAGCGCGGTAAAGCCGAGGCATTTCGGCATCCGCGAGCATACGTCTGACGAAGAGAATTGGTGCTGCATCTTCCAACCGCTTTTCAAGTTTCGTGAGCATCGCATCGAGTTGCTCGTCGAAACCCTGCTGAGCACGCCGTATCCAGGCGCCTGTTTTGAGTATCAGAACAGTATCGTCGGACGGGGTGGTTGCACTGATCCAAGCTCGCACTAGGCCAATCAAGTTCTTTCTAGGATTTAGCTCAGAAATGTTAAGGAAGCGAATGCGGTATTGCGAAACCGGCTCGCCGCTTGGGAGTTTGAGTTCGAGCGGCTCCCCGATCGTCGCGTATCGTGACGGGTCAACACCGAGGGGACACAAACGAAGGCGTTTGTCGTCCATTCCGCTCGCAATCCATGCTCGACGCGACGATTCGGTTGGCACAATGACAAGATCGTGGCGTTGATTGTGGCGCACCCAATTCGTCGGGATACGAGACGCCTCAAACATAGTGAAATTGACGTTGTGTTTACCATGCGCTGAATGGGCGTCCTGTGGAAGCGTAAGATGCAGGACGATGTTCGAGTCGACTGGCCGGTTGAGCGACTCGAAGAACGAATCTTTCAGCGGATTGGAAAGCTTAGCGGCCGTCCAGTGTGGAAGATCGATGAGGTGAACTCGAATTCCCTGCCGATCGAGTTCACGAACGAACTCGCGAACGTGGTGATCATATCCACTAGGACCACGAAAAGGTCCACGGACAGTCAGGGCCTTTACCGGTGAAGTGGTCCGGCTCATGAGGCAAGACGTCGAGGTCTTACTCTGCTCATCTCTGCCGTCTGCGGTGTGTTGAGATGCTTACCAGGTGAATCGAAATCCAGAATGTATTTGCTGTCAATGTCAGTAGCACGTCCCGAGTCATGCCGTTCGAACCCGGATTTGTTCTTTTCGATCGGCATCGCGGTGGTCCTTCTCATCACCTTCGTTCATACACTGGCGCTACCACTGATCGTCTCGTATGACGGCATGGAGTATGCGCATCTGGCGAATGTACTTTCGGGGCCTTCAGTTACTTCGCACTGGAACTTCTATCGAGTGCCACTCTTCCCACTCGCTCTCAATCTGGCGTTCTGGTTGGGAGGAGAGCAGCCACAATCGGTGTTAATGATAACAACGCTGTTCGGAACGGCCGGTGTTGTTCTGTTGGGGTTGATTGTTCGAAGAGTCGCCGGGGCTGCGAGCGGAACGATTACGCTGATTGTCGTTCTCGGAAATTCCAAAAGCAGTTTGTGCTTCCCGTAAACTAAACTGCCAAGGTCTTCAACAGCTTACGTGATGTCATCAGGCGACGTTACAACAGCAAATTTAACCGTTAAATCTGATTAAGTTCGAATATCCGGGCCAAACGGGACTGACAATCCAACCCTACCTGCTCAAGAGAGAAGTCGATAGGGAACGGATCACGCGCAAACCATTGTGCCTAAAAGAAACTGGAAATCGGTGCCTGGTCCACACTCGTAACGTTTTGATGACTCCCTACCGAGGGCGCTTAGTTTTCGGCAGTGGTTTGAAAACGTGGTGTCAGCGCGCACGCCGGCGCGGCTTCCGGCGGTGATCACGGCGGATCATCTCGAAGATTGGGTCTGGTGGTGAAGTGTAATCGATTCCGTTAAGCAGCCCGACGTTCGTAATGGTGGTGCAGACCACCGACCTCACGAATTTCGACCACCTTACCTTCGGTACACGCCTGTGTTCGTCGGAATTGCGGAGCGTCTTTGCCGAGTGACAAATGCGTGCGCCAGCT
>DATAYL010000327.1:0-7343 GCA_036272575.1 Bryobacteraceae bacterium
AGGTCGTCGTTGAGAACAGTCTTCAGCTGGCTCAAGACCTGAGCTGCTTCCGCATCGCGGTGCAACTTGTGCAGGAGAACGAACTTTCGGTTCAACGCCGATTGGTTGTTCGGTTCTACGCCGAGTGCCACCTCGATGTGGCTGAGCGCGTCCGCGTAGCTGCCCTCCTGGCTAAGTAGCTTCGCCATCAGGATCTGTGCCTCTGCAGAGTCAGGCTTGGCCGCAAGAGATTTCTGAAGGTGCATCAGCGCTTTGTCGAAATTCGGTTGATGAGGCTGCGCGCCTGAGCGAATCAACAGGCCGGCCAGCATGTAGTTGGCCACGGCATCGTTCGGTGTAATGGTGAGCTGTTTAGTCAGCAGCGCTCTTTCCTTGTCCAGCTCATTGCGATACGAGTAGAGCAGGCTCATCGCGATCGTGCTGTGCGGCTGATCAGGGTCAAGCTCCGCCGCGGTCATGAAGTCGCTCTCCGCTTTGTCGTATTGTGCCAATTGTGCATAAGCGACGCCGCGAATCAGGTGAAGCGAAGAGGCTTTGGGAATACGCGCAATTCCTGCCGCCGCCGCCAGCACGGATCGCTGTTCCTGGTGGTGCTCGAGGCAAAGGATCGCAAGGTCGAGATAGTTCGTCTCATCCTGGGGATTGATCTCAATCGCATTCTCCAGCACGCGGAAGGCGTCATCCGGCCGCTCCGCCTGCTCGTAGGCAAGCGCCAGAAGATTCAGCAAGTCCGCATCCTTCACCGACGAGAGCGGCGATAACACCTCGATGGCCTGGTCCGGTTGATGGTTCTGCAGTTCCGCAACCGCAAGGTTGTATTTGAACTGGACGCTCACCGGGTAAAGACTCACGGCATGCGACAAAACAGCGACCGCCTGTTGTGTCTGCTGTTGTTTCAGGAGGCAGTCGGCAAATTCGTCGACCGCCCTCCGATCCCGATACACCTGCTCCTTACTCTGCTGGTAGTAAGTGACAGATCTGTCGCATTCGTGCGACTGATAGGTAAGCGCCCCGGCCATCGCATTCGCGACCTCATTTTCAGGCGCATGCGCAAGCAGAGTTTCGACGTAATGTAGCGCCTTTGGATCGTCATGCAGATATGCCGTTTGTGCCGCTCCTTCAAGCGCAGGCAGAAAGCTACTATCGAGTGCGATCGCATGATGGAAGCTGGCCAGACTCTCGCGTGTGTGTCCCTGTCCGTCGAGGGCAACGCCGCGCAGCGTCCAGAGTGAGGCATCTTTTGGAGAGGCCTGCAACAGCGGCGCAAGCAGACGAAGGGCCTGAGCGTACTGCCGAGCGGAAAGAGCTGCAGCAACCTGCCTTCTCGCCGCGGACGCCCTCTGGCCAAGTGCTGGCAATATCCATAATCCGAGCACGCAGACAAGAGCCGCGATAGGTTTGTTGGCCATTCTGGAAAGAAGTTAATGTGCCGCGACCCAGTATAAAAGAGCACTGGGTCGCGGCACGTGGACGGTGTTCAAAAGCGAATCTTTCCCAATACCTGAATATTGCGTGGAAGGTTTTGGTCCGTCGATTTTCCAAATTCGCCGTTCGATAAATCACCCACCGGCGTGGTCAGGTTCACACGGTTGAACAGGTTCAGGATCTCGCCACGGACCTCGACGCCGCCTTGCTCGCCGAGGAAAGGCAGCCGGAAGACGCGTTCCGCGGCTAGGTTGACGTTTGCGAGTCCGGGGCCGTCGTACGTGTTTCTCCCTAGATTCCCTTCCACTCCAGGCACCGGCAGCGGAAAGTCGCTCGCAGCGAATACTCCCTTCAGGTAGTCCGAGCGGCTTGTGCTCTTTGTGCTCCCAAAGCTTGGCACGTTCGGAACATCGTAGTTGTAGCCATCGCCGTTGAAGTCACCCGAGGGAAACGAGGCCGATGTATAGACGGTGAAGGGTTGGCCGGATTGCAGCGTAATAACGGGAGAGAGCGTCCAGCCGGTTGTGACAAAGTGCTGAATGCCATTGGCGAATCCAGGAATATTCCACACTGCGTCGACGGAGATGCGGTGCCGTGCGTCATAGTCCGCGCGTCCGTAGTTGCGTCTCGGGTCGGTCGCGTCGATGACGTTTTCTGCGCCGCTTACGCCATTGTCGTTGCTGCTGGTGTAGTCGAGCGCTTTGCCATAGTTGTAGATGGCATGCACGGACCATCCGCGCGAAAAGCGCTTCGAAATGGCGAACGATACGACCTGAGCATTCGAAACGCCAATGCTCTGACCGTATAGCACCGATCCAAAGCTCGAGTTAAGCCGCTCCAGAGTTCCGTTGTGCTGGATCATGTCACCCGGATATCGGTTCACGTCCGTCTGAAAGTAGAGATGGCTGCTCGTTGTCCCGAAGTAGTCCCCTTCCACGACGATGCTGGTGCCGAGACTTCGCTGGATGCTCAGGGCCCAGTTCTGCACCAGCGGCGAAACGAGTTTCGGCTGTAATCCACTCACTCCGATGCGTGTGCCGACCAGTCCGCCGTGCGGATCGACTTCATACTTGATCCCCGGCGGTGGTGCAAAACCTGTGGGTCCGCTGGTGCTAACCCCGTATGAGAAATTCGCAGGTGTGGTACCGGCGTTATAGATGCTGATATTCGGAGCAGCGAATTGGGGTGGATTGGTTCGCATGCCGTCGGCATAGGACAGGTCGCCAATCTTGTTGTTGAACATGCCCCACCCGCCGTGGACCGACGTCGTGCCATCGCCGAAGACGTCATACGCGAATCCAATCCGCGGAGCAAGGCGCCAGAGCGCATTGTCCGTGACCTGGCCATTGGAGCCGCGCACCAGCATGGAGCCGTTGGCGATCTGTTCTTCAGCAGTGGCGCCCCCACCCGGAGTAAAGAGAGCCAGAGGATTCGGACCGTAGGTCACCGTACCCAGATGGCCGAAATAGTCGAAGCGTAGGCCCACGTTCACGGTGAAATTCTTCGTCGCTTTCCAGTCATCCTGCACAAAAGGTGCGGTCTGTAGCATAAGCACACGCGAATAGAGGCTCTGCGCCGTACCGCCGCCCTTCACATCGACAATCGGACCGCTTTGACTCGAAGGGTGATCCACGGCGAAGTCGACAATATTCGCGAAGTTGAACGAAGGGCGATCGAGCCCGGCGGTGAAGTTATCCAGATCCTGCTGACGATCGACATCGATGCCGACACGGATGTTGTGATTACTTTTCACGTAAGTGAGCACATCATGCCAGTTCCAGTTGTTGTGCACCCACCCCGATGGTCCCCACGAAGAAAATCCCGTGTCGAGGCCGCCCGGGTAGGCGTTCGGCAGATTGGGCAGATCCCCGGGCAGGGCCGGCTGATTCCCATCCGCCCGAACATAAGACATGCTCGCCTCATTCAGCAGGGTCGGCGAGAAGGTGTGAACATAATCAATCTTGTGATACCAGGTCGCGTTCGGGCTGACGTAGGCCGTGTTAGGACGTGCGCTGGCGACACCTCCCTGTGTGGTGTTGCGGAACAAACTATAGAAGAGCTTGTCGTTCGCATTGTTGAAGTTGTGGTCGACCCGTACATGACCCTGAAAACCGTTGTTGATGGGCGATTGATTGATAGATACGTTGCCCAGCGCAACCAGGTCTCCGGGGATGTCCGGCGGCAGGTAAGGGCTAATGAGCGACTGCTCGATTTGACTGACGGTTTGGAAGCCGTTGCTTGGAGTTCCACCAGCGGGTGCCGCCTTGAAGAAGGCCGCCGCCATTGAATTTGGATAATGCGTGGTTACGTATTGGACGAACTCGGGCGTCTCCATCGGTTGGGTGAGGGTAACGCCCTGGCTGCTCTTGCTCCAGAAGAGAGACCCGAAGACGAATGTCTTATCGTGAATGATCGGGCCGCCGAGCGAGCCGCCGAAATCGTTGCGAAGATACCGCGGCACCTTACTCTGAAACTCGGTACGCGCCGTGAGCCCGGAGCCGGTATAGAACTCCGAGAGCGTTCCGTGAAACTGATTCGTGCCCGGTTTAGTAAAGACCTCAATCAGCGTGCCGCTCTGGCGTCCTTTTTCAGCAGAGAAGCTGTCCGTGCTCAACTTCATCTGAGCAACGCTGTCCGGCTCGGGTGTCAGGTTCGTGATCCCGTCGCGGGAGTTGCCGTTTACGCTGGTGCCGTCCACTTGATACTCGTTCGCCTCCTGCCGCTGCCCGGCGCCGATGATCTGAAAGCCCGGTTCGGCATTGAAGCTATTGGTTCCCTGCGAGCCTGAACCGCTTGCGCCGCCAAATGAGCCGCCCAGGCCGGTAACGCCCGGGGCCAATGTGGCGACGCTCGCATACAAATTCTCACCCACCAGCGGGGCATGCTCGACGGTCTGCTGCTCAAGCACGCGGCTCACGGTCCCACTCGTCGTCTCGACGGCCGAAGAATTTGCGTTGACTTCCACGGTGGATTGCGTCGCGCCTGGCTGCAATTTTGGGTAGACAGTGCGAACATCCGTTCCCTCGATATCGATGCCATTCTGCTGCCAGCTGCTGAAGCCCGTGGCGGTCACCGTCATGTTGTAACGGCCCGGAGGAAGATGCATGATCTGCACCAGGCCCTGTCCGTTTGCAACCGCTGCCTGCTGCACATGCGTCTCTTGGTTGGTCAACGTGACTTGCGCCGACGGGATGGCAGCGCCGTTCGAGTCGATAACCGTGCCTTCAATGCCGCTGCTGTACTGAGCGTTCGCTGGCAGCGCCGCGGCGGCGAGGAAAAGCGCAGTAAGGCACCACCACGTGACCCAGCGATAGAATGTTCTGCTTGTCTCCTGCATATTGCCTCTCCGAAATTGTCTCGATGAGAGCTTATGGCTCATCTCGGCCTGCCCCCGCTATCCATTTTGAAAGCTTTCATTTAATTCGACGGCAAGAGTAGTAGTACGGTCAGAAAGTTGTCAATACAAAAATCTACTGGGCTGGAAGAATGGCAGGACTCCGCGCCAAATAAGCGGCACTGGCAAGTGGTATAGAGAAATCTAGACGGTCGACGCGCGGCGGCGCGGTCGTGTTGCTACGCCAGATGTCCGCGTACCGCGAGCCGCTACCTGCTGCTCTTCAGCAGGGACACCCACAGAATCACGAATCTTGAGAGCAGTCTCAAGAACGATGTGTTTGGCCGGGCCATGATCGCCGCGTACCCGGTCGATCAGAATCTGTGCCGCCGCCGTGCCCATCTGGTAACCGGGCTGCGATACGGAAGAGAGCGGCGGACTGGTCATCTCCGCCAGATCCAGGTTGTCGAATCCGATAAGGGAGATATCTTCCGGACATCGCAAACCCGCTTCGCGAAAAGCCAGCAGCGCGCCGAAAGCGATCATGTCATTACCCGCAAAGATGGCCGTCGGTCGTCCGATCATCCGCAGCAACATAAGGGCTTTCAGATACCCCCCATGTTTGTCGAAGCTTGCCTCCTGCACATACTCCGGTCCGATATGAAGATGTTTTTCCTGCAGTGCGCGCTTGAATCCATCGAAGCGGTTTTGCGAGTTGGTGAGATGACGCGGGCCAGTGATCATGGCCAGCCGCGTGTGGCCCTGCCGCAAGACGTAATTGGTCGCCTCATACGCGCCCTTTTCGTTGTCGGCTGTTACGCTGTCGCCGTTCCAGTCTCGCGGCAGACGATCCACGCAAACCACTGCCGTTCCTGCCTTGCGATACGACGCTGCCTGCACAGTCAGATCGCTGAAATTCGACGGAATCACGATCAGTCCCGAGGGCAGATACGTGCGCAGCTCATTCAGGTGAACGATTTCCTTCGCGTGGTCGTTGTCGGTGTTGCACAGCATCAGCCGATAGCCGTTCGCAAAAGCGATGTCCTCGGCGCCGCGCACCACGGCGGGGAAAAATGGATTAGTGACATCCGGAATCACCATACCGATCATGTTCGTCTTGTCACGTCGCAGTCCACGCGCCAGTTGGCTCGGCTGATACCCAACGGCTTCGACTGCCTCCATCACCCGCTTGCGCAGTGGCTCGCGAACCGTAGCCGAGCTGTTCAGAACATGCGACACCGTGCCCAGTGAAACACCCGCCATCTTCGCGATCTGCTTCATGTTCGCCATGCTTGCTGCTCCTGCCGGATAGCGACCAGCCCGCGGACGCCCGATTGGTCCGTAGTGTCGCATATGGATAGAAACCCATATGCAATCGGCGGAAAATGCGATGATTTAGCCTGGGCAAAACCAAACATGTCTTGACAAAGCAATCCCAACCTTTCTAAGCTGCGTCAGTTTCTTGAAAGCTTTCATTATATGCCGAATCTGACACCTTGGCTCGCACAGACTCCCGGAACCCCGGGCCGCACATACCGCTGGCTCTCGCAGGCGGCTGGCCCTGCGTGGGAACCGAAAGGAGCCGGCATTGTTCCAGCCTGAAGGATATCCGCTTGTTCTTTCGATGATGATCGTCAGCATGCTTTGCTGGGGCTCGTGGGCCAATACCATGAAGCTCAGTCCAGGCTATCGTTTTCAACTCTTCTACTGGGATTATGTGTTGGGCCTGCTCGCCGGCGCGTTGCTTTGGGGTTTCACGCTCGGCAGCATGGGGCACCAGGGCCGGCCTTTTCTTGGCGATCTTCAGCAGGCAGACAGCTCGCACGTCCTCTTTGCCCTGACCGGCGGCGTCCTCTTCAATATTGCGAACCTGCTGCTCGTGGCCGCGATTGAGATAGCGGGGCTTGCAGTGGCCTTCCCTGTGGGCATCGGACTCGCGCTCGTGGTCGGCGCCATCAGCAGCTACATCCTCTCACCAAACGGCAACCCCATCATGCTCTTCGGGGGCATCGCGCTCGTCGTTGTAGCCATTGTCTTCGACGCTATCGCCTATCGCCTGCGCGAGACCGAAAGGCGCTCGCTCAGCGTGCGCGGTGTCGTTATCAGCCTGGTTGCTGGACTGCTGATGGGCAGCTTCTATCCGTTTGTCTCGCGGGCAATGACTGGAGCTGGCGCAGGCGGCCCATACGCAACCACGCTCGTGTTCGTCATCGGAGTTCTGATCTGTGCCATTCCGTTCAACTTCCTGCTCATGCGCAAACCTCTCGATGGAAACACTCCGCTTGCTTTCAGAGAGTATGTTTCAGCGCGTGGCTCCTGGCATTTCTGGGGAATCCTTGGAGGCGCCATCTGGTGTACCGGCGCTATTTTCAACTTCGTCAGTTCGCGCGCGCACGCTGTCGGACCTGCGGTGTCGTATTCGATCGGCCAGGGCGCCACCATGATCTCGGCAGCCTGGGGCGTTTTCGTGTGGAAGGAGTTCGCTGACGCGCCGCGGCGATCAAAGATTTTTCTCGCATGGATGTTTATCGTTTTTCTGGGTGGACTAAGCGCCATCGCGCTCGCTCCGATCCTTTGGAGATAA